>JAGPEQ010000006.1:0-64505 GCA_018056955.1 Bacteroidales bacterium
CAAAACTGCTGAGCATGAGTATCAGATTACACTTACTAATGGTAAAATTACCTTTACCGATGGTACCACCTACACCCGTACTGTAGAGCGCACCCGTACTTGGGTTGAAGGTTATGATACTCCGTTCAACATTTGGGATGATGTTTACACCCTGGAAGGTGAAGCCACAGGCGTAAACCGTAGAGGTTACACTTACAATCACCAAATTACCAGTGCACTCATGTTCAAGCTCTCGTGCAGGTGGTTGGTTCAAGGTGTGATTGATTTGACTGTAGGCGATAAGCAGGCCACTATTGATTACGGTAATGGTGATTGCGATAACATAGCTTACGTAACAGTTAATGGCAAAACCTACGAGGTAAAGCTGAGGGGTGGTAAATAGTTAACCTAAAAGTGATATAAAAAGGAGGGGAAACCCTCCTTTTTTATTTTCATTGCTTTTATGTGAATTTTAAATCATTTTTGGGGTTCAGTTAAAATCTCCTTTTGCTCATAATTTGACAGTCCGTGCTCATTGTTAAATATCAACATAAATTAACATATTGATATATGAAAATATATTATTTTTGTAGCCGAAAAAACTGAACAAAATGAGCACTATAGTTGTTGATGAAGCACGATGCCCGCAGAACCATCCTTGTCCGGTGGTTCGTTACTGTCCAACAGGTGCAATTAAACAGCGTAGCTGGAATAGCGCACCAGAGATTGATAAGGAAAACTGCAAGGATTGCGGTTTGTGCGTTAGGATTTGTGGGTACGGTGCATTTACCTTTGCCGATAATGGCAGGTAGTAAAGGGAGGGTACAACCCTGCCCTTTGATTATGAAAATATTTAAATAGAGATAGCTATGAGAAAACTTACTGCTTTTTTCCCGGTTCTTTTGGTTGCAGCCTTTGCGCTAGGAGCATGTAACGGTACCGCCGCCAAGCAAAACGAAGGTGAACCCGTTACTGCATCAAAACCAGCTAAAGAGAAATATGCCATTGATATTACCCGTGACTTTTTCCTGACCAAAATTTTGGATTACACCAAGGGACAGGAAAATATGAAATACCTTGGCGATAAACCTGCCATTGTCGATTTCTGGGCAAGCTGGTGCGGCCCTTGCCGTATTGCGGGTCCAATCCTGGAGGAACTGGCCAAGGAGTACGATGGCAAAATTTATGTTTACAAGGTGAACACCCAAAACGAGCAGCAAATCTCTGCTGAACTAGGTATACAGAGCATACCAACATTTATATTCTTTCCCATGGACGGAAAGCCTTTTGCTACCTCAGGTATAGCTCAAACCCCTGAGGAAACCAAAAAAATGTTCAAGGAGATTATTGAGAAAGAACTACTTAAGAACAAGTAATTAATTAGTACTCCCGTCATAACTGTTTTTGGTTGGTTAGCCGGCTTTATGCCGGCTTTTTTATTCTTAGAACAGTGGGCTGGCGTTTTGTTTTAGCTCCTCAATGCTGTAAATGCGGCTAAACTCACAGTCCGGGAGTACTATGTATTCGTAACGTTGGTTGCGGAGTTGAGGTTCAAACCCAGCATCAACAATGGCTTTCTGAATACCATAGGCATCCATCTTGTACTTGGCTCCAGCCGATGATACAACATTCTCCTCAATCATTATTGAGCCAAAATCGTTAGCCCCAGCGTGCAAGCACAGCTGAGCGGTATCGATACCAACAGTAAGCCAGGATGCTTGTATGTTCGGAATGTTATTCAACATGATCCTGCATAGGGCTATAGTCCTAACATATTCCTCAGTGGTTACCGTATTTAGCACGCCCTCGCGCTGTAGTTTGGTGCCCTCATCCTGAAAGGTCCAAACAATAAAGTTCAGAAATCCGGGGGCGTCGGCAGGCTTTTGCGCTTGGAGGTTACGGAGTTTAATCAAATGCTCCACACGCTCCTCCAGGGTTTCAACATGCCCAATCATCATAGTAGCAGAGGTAACAAGACCCATTTGGTGCGCTTGAGCCATAACATCGAGCCAGGCCTGGCTATCGGGTTTGCCCGGCGATATTTGCTTTCGTACTCTGTCCACAAGAATTTCGGCACCAGCACCGGGTAAACTATCGAGGCCTGCCTCCACAAGTTCTTCAAGAACTTGCCGGTAGGTCATACCTTCTTTTTTAGCTATAAAGGCAATTTCAGGAGGCCCTAGGGCGTGAAGTTTGATGTTGGGAAACATTGACTTTAGCTCCTTGAACAGGCTGCTATAAAACTCAATACCAAGCCTGGGATGAAGTCCACCCTGTAGTAGAAGCTGGTCGCCTCCGTAGCGCTCAAGCTCTTCAATCTTTACTTTATACTCTGCAATTGACGTGATAAAGGCGCTATCGGACTGAAGCCCACAGTGGAAGTTGCAAAACTTACATCCCGATATGCATACGTTTGTGATGTTTACGTTGCGGTCAATCTGCCAGGTAACTTTGTTTCCAGGAACATGAAATTTGCGAAGCTCGTTTGCAACATACATCAAATCGGGCGTTGATGCCTGTGTGTAAATATAAAGGCCCTCTTCCAAAGTGAGGGATTCCAGGTTTATTGCCTTTTTTAAAATATCTTTAACTTGCATTCTTCAATGTTGATTGGGCAAAGGTATTAAAAGTAACAAAAACATTCCTAGTAAAAACAACAAGGTGTTAACTATGTTTACAGCTTTTTTTTACTTTTGCATATTTACGAGCCATTTAAAATACTACAAGGTATGAGTAATGAAAAGATTAGGGTAGGAATCACACAGGGTGATATTAACGGAATAGGCTATGAGGTAATTATTAAAACATTGATGGACCCTCGTATGGACGAGATGTGCACATCAATTGTTTACGGATCGCCCAAGGTTGCTGCCTATCATCGCAAAGCGTTGAACATTGAAAACTTCAGCTTTAACCAAATAAAGGATGCCTCAGAGGCAAACCCCAAACGCCCCAATATTGTAAACTGCATGGACGAAAACGTTCGGGTGGAGTTAGGTAAATCAACTGAGTATGGCGGACAGGGTGCGTTGCTAGCATTACAGGCTGCTATAGCAGACTTAAAAGCTGGTAAAATTGACGTACTGGTTACAGCACCCATCAATAAGGCTAACATACAAAGTCAAAGCTTTAGCTTTCCGGGGCATACCGAGTTCTTGGCCAATGAGTTTGGTGTTAAAAGCGCGCTAATGCTCATGGTAAGCGATACCATGAAGGTAGGTGTTGTTACGGGTCATATCCCAATTGCTGATGTTCCAAAAAATATTACTGTTGACGCCATACTCAACAAGCTACGCTTGCTTAACGAGACACTAATTAAGGATTTTGCAATCCGCCGGCCTCGTATTGCTGTACTTGGCTTGAACCCCCATGCTGGCGATAGCGGTGTTATTGGCAACGAGGAGGAAACAATTATACTACCAGCAATAAAGCAGGCCAACGATGAGGGAATAGTCGCCATGGGGCCCTATCCGGCCGATGGTTTCTTTGGCTCCGATAGGTTCACCCGTTTCGATGCAATTCTGGCCATGTACCACGATCAAGGCTTATCGCCTTTTAAGGTGATAAACTTCGATACAGGAGTAAACTATACTGCTGGTTTACCCATTGTTCGCACCTCGCCCGATCATGGAACGGCATACGATTTGGCCGGACATAACCTGGCTAACCCGAACTCATTCCGCCAGGCGGTTTACCTTGCCATTGATATTTTCCGTAACCGACAGCTGCATAAAGAGCTTACCTCAAACCCTTTGCAGTCAGTTGACCCAGAAACGGCATAAAAAAGTTGATTTATGTACGAGTACATTCAGGGTTCCCTTGCCGAGCTGACACCAACCCATGCAATTGTTGATGCTGGTGGAGTTGGGTATTTTGTAAATATTTCGTTACAAACATACTCTCATCTGGAGGGTAAAACACAGGTTAAGCTCTGGCTTCATCAAATTATCCGCGAGGATGCTCATTTGCTCTACGGTTTCACCGATGTACGCGAAAGGGAGATTTTCCGCTTGCTTATTTCAGTTTCTGGAGTTGGTGCTAGTACGGCAAGGCTTATTCTTTCGTCGCTTACTACCGATGAGATTCAGGCAGCCATTACCACGGAAAATGTTAACCTCATAAAACAGGTTAAGGGAATTGGCCTTAAAACGGCACAACGCATAGTTGTTGATCTTAAGGATAAGGTTTCCATAGGGGAGGCTACGGTTTCACAAATTTTATCAACATCAAACAATACTTTAAAGAGCGAAGCGTTATCTGCATTGGTGATGCTCGGCTTTGCCCGTTCAGCTGCCGATAAGGTAATTGACCAGGTTCTGAAGGAAATGGGGCAAATGCCAGTTGAAGCGCTCATTAAGCATGCGCTCAAACGCTTGTAGTAACAGTAAAATGCTTTGTAAGTTGAGGGTAAAACACTTATCTCATACACATACTATCCGAATAATTGGAATACTTACTCTCGTAACCATTACCATTACGAGAGCTTTTTCTGTTCCCATTCCACAACAGGATACATTAAATTTGCCTTTCCCTATTAAACAACCCGGTATATGGTCAATTGACACGCAGTATTCACCATTATACCTTTCAAGCCCATCAAACATAAGCGAGGAGGTTGTGTTTGATCCAATCAACAACCAGTACATCATTTACAGAAAGGTTGGAAATACAACCATTGAAACACCACGTGTGCTATCGGCCGATGAGTACCGGTCGTATCGTGTGGAGAAGGCCATGCGCGAGTACTGGCGACAAAAGCAAACCGGTGAATTTGTGGGGAAAGGCGATGGCATTCTGCCCCGTATTCAGGTAGGTGGTGAAACATTCGACCGAATTTTTGGGAGCAACACCATAGAAATTATACCACAGGGTAATGCCGAGCTGGTGTTTGGAGTATCAAGCGCTAAAACCGATAACCCAGCATTACCAATCGATCAGCGACGGAACACAACCTTCGACTTTCAGTCGAAAATCCAGATGAACGTTTCCGGTAAGATTGGTGAGAAGCTAAAAATGGAGGTGAATTACAACACCGAGGCGACCTTTGACTTTGAGAATAATGTTAAAATAGAGTACAACGGATTTGAGGATGAAATCATTCAGCGCATTGAGGCTGGTAACGTTTCGTTGCCTTTACCCGGAACTCTAATAACCGGGAGTCAGAGCCTTTTTGGTATTAAAACTCAGCTTAAGTTCGGAAAGTTAAACGTTACTAGCGTAGTATCCAAACAGAATGGCCAAACACAGGTGGTTGAGATTAAGGGTGGTGCGCAAACGCGCGATTTTCAGCTTAAAGCCGATGAGTACGATGCCAATAGGCATTTTTTCCTTTCTCACTACTTTAGGGAAAACTACAATCGTGCCCTGATGAATTTACCCATTATTAACTCAGGGGTACAAATCACCAAAATTGAGGTGTGGGTAACAAACAAACAGGCAAACTTTGAGAACTCCCGCAATATAATTGCTTTTGCCGATTTGGGCGAGGCCCAGAACAACATCTTTGCTTCCAATATTTTTGCCCAAACGGGAAGTGGCCCGGCAAGCAACGGTTTAAACAACCTGTACGAGCTTATGACCACAACCTACGCCGGTATTCGGGATGTTGCCGAAGTAAGCAATGTATTGTTGCCCTTGGAATCGCAGGGTTTTACCGGTGGGCGCGATTATGAGAAGATTGAGTATGCCCGTAAGCTATCACCCAATGAGTTCACCATAAATCAGGCGTTGGGGTATATCTCGCTATCGTCGGCGCTCAATAGCGATGAGGTACTTGCGGTTGCATATGAGTACACATACAATGGCCAAACCTACAAGGTTGGTGAATTCTCTACCGATGGGGTAGAGGCTCCTAAAGCCTTAATCCTTAAACTCCTAAAGGGAACAAACCTTAGCCCTAAAATGCCCACATGGAGGTTGATGATGAAAAACATCTACTCCATGAATGCCTATCAGATTAGCAAAGATGATTTCAGGCTCGATATTTTTTACCAGGACGATGCAACCGGAACCCCGATTAACTATATCAAGGAAGGGAATATTGCCGAAGTTCCGCTAATCAGAGTACTTAATCTTGATAACCTGAACAACCAGCTCGATGCATTCCCCGATGGAGTGTTTGACTTTATTGAGGGTGTAACCATTAATCCCGCTAACGGCAAAATTATTTTTCCTGTTTTGGAACCATTTGGACGCGATTTGGCATCGCGTATAGGCGATCCTACTATTGCCCAGAAGTATATTTTCCAAGAGCTTTACGATTCATCGTTAACCAAAGCACGACAGGTAGCCGATAAGAACAAGTTCCTAATAGGGGGTTCCTACAAGTCGGCCGGAGGATCGGAAATCTTTCTTAATGCGCCCAATATTCCTAAAGGTGCCGTGGTTGTAACTGCAGGTGGTGTAAAACTGCAGGAGGATGTTGATTTTATTGTTGATTACAATCTGGGTACTGTACGAATTATCAACCAGGGACTTCTTGAATCCGGTACTCCCATAAAGGTTGCAGTGGAAAGCAACGCCTTGTTCAGCCTACAAACCAAAACCTTGGTTGGAACCCACTTTGATTACCGTTTCTCCGATAACTTTAATGTTGGGGCAACCATAATGAACCTCACGGAGCGCCCCCTAACCCAAAAGGTAAGTTTTGGAAACGAGGCAGTATCGAATACAATATGGGGATTTAATACCTCGTACCAAACCGAGTCCAAGTTCCTGACTAAAATGGTCGACTTTCTTCCATTCATTCAAACCAAGGAAAAATCAACAATAACATTTGACGCTGAGTTTGCACAGCTAATTCCTGGGCACTCGCGTGCCATTGGTAAGGCCGGTACAGTATATATCGATGATTTTGAGGGGAGCAGCACATCGCTTGATATTCGCTCATGGGTAGAATGGAAGTTAGCAAGTACTCCCCAGGGGCAACCCGATATGTTCCCGGAAGCCTCGTTCTCCAACGATTTACGGTATGGATACAACCGCGCCCATTTGGCTTGGTACTACATCGATCCGCTATTTTTGAGGAACACGTCGCTTACGCCATCGTATCTCCGTAATAATAAGGAGCTGCAGGGTAACCATTTTGTTCGCGAAATATTTGAGCGCGAGCTTTTTCCAAACAAGAACACGCCACAGGGGCAACCAACCAATATCTCCGTTCTTAACCTTGCATTCTATCCTACTGAACGTGGCCAGTATAACTTTAATACTACTGAACTTGATGCAAACGGAAGGTTAATAGATCCGCAGCGCCGTTGGGGTGGTATAATGCGCAACCTGAGCACCACTGACTTTGAAGCATCAAATATTGAGTATATTGAGTTTTGGTTGATGGATCCGTTTGTGTACGACACGCTCAGTAGTGGCGGCGATTTTTACATCAACCTTGGTAACATCTCCGAGGATATTTTAAGGGATGGCCGAAAATCGTTTGAGAATGGACTACCCACCTCATCGGAGGAGCTTTCCAAAACCGATCAAACCGCCTGGGGTAGGGTTCCTACCAAGCAGTATCTGCCTGTTGGTTTCGATAACGACCAAGCTAAACGCCCCTACCAGGATATTGGATTAGATGGACTCTCCTCGTCGGTCGATTTGGATGGCGATGGGATACCCGATGAGCAGTTCTTCTTTTCGGAGTATATAAACCAGCTCAGGAATAAAATAACCAATAGCGATGTGCTCGCCGGATTTGAAAGCGATCCGGCAGGCGATAACTTCAGGCATTACCTTAGCGGGGTTTACGACCAACAGCGTGCCACCATTCTCGACCGATATAAGTACTTTAACGGAACCGAGAATAATTCGCCAGTTGCAACCGGAACTACCTCGCAGCAGAGCTACTCAACCCCCGATGTGGAGGAGCTGGGAACCGATAATACCATGAATGAAAATGAGGCTTACTATCAGTATCGCATTTCACTTCGCCCGCAGGACATGGAGGTTGGTAAGAATTTTATAACTAACGTTGTGACAGGCGATAAGGATAAAATTTTAAATAAAGCAGTAAAGTGGTATCAATTTAAGGTTCCCATTGCAGAATACGAGAAGGTGGTTGGCCCAATTGAGGATTTCAAGTCAATCCGTTTCATGAGGATGTTCCTGCGCGGTTTCCAGGATACGGTTATACTACGTTTTGCTACGCTGCATCTGGTTCGTAGCGAGTGGCGTAAATACAATTACTCACTTATTCAAGGCCAGGAGGGTATGCCGGTTGGCGATTTACCTTCAGGCAGCTTATCGATAGCAACCGTAAATATTGAGGAGAACGACAAACGAACACCCGTTAACTACGTATTGCCACCAGGCGTGGATAGGGTTATTGACCCAAGTCAACCCCAGCTTATCCAGCTTAACGAACAGGCCATGGAGTACAGGGTAACCGATTTGGCCGATGGCGATGCCCGTGCAGCGTTTAAGAATGTTAACATCGATATCAGGCAGTACAAACGACTCAAAATGGATGTTCATGCCGAGGCAATTGAGGGATATCCATTAAACGACTACGAGGTAAATGCTTTCATCCGTATAGGTACCGACTATAACACTAACTACTACGAGTACGAAATACCATTAAAGCTGACTCCTTACGGGTTTTACTACAATAGCCGGGAACGCGATCGCGAGGCGGTATGGCCAAGGGAGAATGTAATTGATATCGACCTCGATAAGCTGGTTGATGTTAAAGTAGCCCGAAACAATGCCATGCAAAAACCAGGGTCGCTTATCACCCTGAATACTGTGTATGTTGTTCAAAGCGGGAACAGTAAGCTAAAAGTTACCGGAAATCCGAACCTTAGCAACGTTAAGGTAATAATGATAGGAATTAGGAACCCTGCCGATGATAGAATGCCTAAATCGGTTATAGCATGGTTCAACGAGTTAAGGCTTACTAACTTTAACGATCAAAGTGGATGGGCAGCCAATGCCCGCTTATCGGCAAAACTTGCCGATTTGGGAATGGTTACCGTAGCTGGCACCACCATTACACCCGGTTTTGGTTCCATTGAGAAAAAGGTTAACGAGCGGAGCAAGGAGACAGTTTACCAGTACGATATCAACTCAACCCTTGAGCTGGGTAAGTTTTTCCCCGCCTCGTTCAACATTAAAATTCCAATGTTCATTGGATTCGGCGAATCGATGGCAAACCCCCAGTACAACCCGCTTGACCCCGATATACTTCTCGACGATGCCCTACGTAATGCATCGGAACGCGAAAGAGATTCCATTAAACGGATTGCCCAGGATTATACTCGCAGGCGAAGTATCAACTTCACCAATGTAAAGATTGATAAAATGGGCTCAAAGCCCCGCTTATGGGATCCCGCCAATATTTCGGTAAGCTACTCTTATAGCGAGATTTTCTCCCGTAACGTAAGAATTGATCATAGGATTCAGCGCAATATTCGGGGGGCGTTTACCTATAATTATAATCGACAGCCCAAGTACATATCCCCATTTAGCAAGATAAAATGGTTAAATTCAAGCTATTTGGCTTTAATACGCGATTTTAACTTTAACCTATTTCCAACCCAGCTCTCGTTCCGAACCGATCTGAATAGGAATTACTTTGAACAGCAATTCCGAAATATTCAGAACCCCAATCAGGTGTTTTTACCCACATTTTCAAAGGATTTTATGTGGAATAGGAACTACTCCCTGAACTGGGATATAACCCAATCGGTTAAGTTTGATTTTGTGGCTACAGCTACTGCTCGTATCGATGAACCTGAGGGCATGGTGGACAGGTATAGGGATAGGGACAGGTATGAGCAGTGGAAGGACTCGGTTTGGCAGAATATCCGTAGGGGTGGACGAAACACCATGTACAACCATCAGTTTAACATAACCTATTCCCTTCCGTTAAGCAAAATTCCATTACTTAACTGGATTAGCGTTACATCGCGTTACACCGGAATATACCGTTGGCAGGCTGGGCCAATTTTGGCCGATACTTCACGGTTCGATCCCGGGAATACAGTTCAGAACTCAAACACCATTCAGCTGAATGGGCAGGTAAACATTAATACCTTATTTAATAAGGTAGGATACCTTAAAAGGGTTAACCAGCAGTTTGACCAGCGGGCAAGGGGGGCTGCACCCCAAACCCGAACGGTTAAGTATGAGGAGGAAAAGGTAAACCTTAGGGCAAATGCAACTAAGGTTATTACCCACAAGCTAAAAACGGAAAAGGTTACCGTAAAGGTTTTCGACCCCAATGGCAAGGAGATAAAGGTAAGTTCACAGGTACGTGGCGACACCAAGGTAGCCATTAAGGCCGATGCCGATTATAAGAACTGCAAGGTTGTGGTTGAAGGCAAAGTCCCTGAAAAGATTAACCCCGCCAAGTTTGCCCTTGAAACCACACTCCGACTTTTGATGAGCGTAAAAAGCATGGGAGCATCGTACACGGAAACAAACGGAACACTACTACCTGGTTATAAACCTGGGGTAAACTACTTGGGAACTGAGAACTTTAACGGTATGCTTGCCCCCGGCTGGGAATTTGTAGCTGGTTGGCAGGACCCCGACTTTGCTTGGAAGGCTGCTACTAATGGTTGGCTCACCCGCGACACATCGTTTAACACACCAGTAGTTTTTACTCGCAATGAGAATCTTAACTTCAGAGCAACACTGGAACCTTTACCGGGCTTCCGTTTCGATGTTAGCGCTACGCGAACACTGGGTAAAAGCAATAGCAAAATTTTTAAATCCGATGGTTTGGGTTCTTACAGGGTGCTAAGTCCGCTCACAACAGGAAATTTCAGTATTAGCGTGCTTACCATAGGTACTGCATTCGAGGGTGGTAAACGGACTGGAAGCTCCAAGGCTTTTGAAAGGATGAAGCAAAACCGATTGGAAATTGCCTATAGGCTTCGCGATAGGAGGGTTGCAAATCCATCGCAGGGCTATGACCCCAATGTGATAGATCCTGTTACAGGATTTCCCGATGGCTATGGGCCTTTATCGCAGGATGTTCTCAGGGCCTCGTTTTTGGCCGCTTACACCAATACATCCCCAAGCAAGGTCTCGCTAAGCGATTTTCCCCTTATACCAATGCCTAACTGGCAGCTATCGTACGATGGTTTGGCCAAGATGAAACCTTTTAAGCGTTGGTTTAAGTCAATTACTATCAATCATGGGTATCGATCGCTCTATACCATTGGGGCTTTTACAAGCAATCTTACCTATTTACCCGAGGATGATGGGTTTAGCTACGTTCGTAACATTAACGGCGATTTTGTCCCGCAGAACGAGATCACTAACGTTGCTATAAACGAGCAATTTACCCCATTGGTTGGGCTCGATTTGGGATGGAACAATAACCTTACCAACAGGATCGAGATTAAGAATAGCCGTTCATTAGCCATGAGCTTTGCCAATAACCAGCTTACCGAGATTTATGGCAACGAGTTTATCGTAGGAGCTGGTTACCGGTTTGAGGATTTACCTCTTATTTTCCAGGCCGAGGATGGTGGTAAAAAGGCAATCAAGAGCGATTTACGATTAACTGTGGATTTTTCGCTACGCGATAATACTACCATTCTTCGAAAGTTGGTTGAGGATTCGAACGATATTATTGCAGGTCAACTGATTAGCACTATCAAAACAGCTGCTGACTACCGGATTAATGAGAAGGTAACCATTCGCCTGTTCTTTGACCGCACCCTCAATAACCCTAAGGTTTCAAGAACATTCCGAACAACCAATACCAGCTTTGGATTTAGCGTCAGGTTTGAATTGGTTAACTAATGTGCTGAATAACATGCGGCACTAATTAAAAAAACCGATAGGATTGAACATACAATCTTAAAATTCACTACTTTTGAACAGCAAAATCTTTAGTGTAAAACTATTAACTGAAAATACTATGAATATTCCATCAAACCTAAAGTACACAAAGGATCACGAGTGGATCAAGGACGAAGGCAATGGCATGGCTACCGTTGGCGTAACCGATTTTGCCCAAACACAGCTTGGCGACATTGTTTTCATTGAGATTGAAACTCAGGGTGAAACCCTTGCCAGGGAGGAGGTTTTTGGCACCATTGAGGCTGTTAAAACCGTTTCCGATATGTTTATGCCTGTTAGTGGCGAGGTAGTTGAAGTTAACCCTAAGGTTACTGAACAACCCGATATCGTTAACAAGGATCCCTATGGTGAAGGTTGGATGATTAAAATCAAAATGTCCAATCCTGCTGAGATGAACGATTTGCTCAATGCCGAGCAGTACAAAGGAATTATCAACGAGTAAAAAAAAGTAAACCCCGCTCAAGCGGGGTTTTTTATTGCTATTCCTTTTGTAAAGCATTCCAGCCCTGAGCAGTAATCCTTATGTCTTCACCCGATGGTGGTATCATGTATGCACCAAGGTGTGGCTCAACAATATGCCCTATCACTCTGACATTTTCCATGCTATCAACTACCTGGTATTCCGATAGCGGAACCGTGAACAAAAGCTCGTAGTCCTCGCCTCCGTTCAGTGCAGCAGTAAACATATCAATATTAAATTCCTCGGCCATTCGTGCGGTTTGCTCATCAATAGGAATTTTGTCCATGTATATCCTGCATCCCACGTTGGAGTTCTTGCAAATATGCAGCAGCTCCGACGATAGCCCATCGGAAACATCTATCATAGATGTAGGTTTAACACCTGCCTTTCGTAGGTTCTCAATTACATTCCTTCGGACTTCGGGTTTCAGGAATCGCTCAAGAATGTAGTCGTAACCTTCCAGCTTTGGCTTGGCTGCCTTATTTGAAAGGAAGATTCTCTTTTCGCGTTCCAGCAGTTGAAGCCCCATGTAAGCCCCTCCTAAATTACCGGTTACGCAAATTAAGTCATTTACCTTGGCACCACTCCGGTAAACAATTTCATCCTCCTTTGCGCTGCCAATAGCAGTAACACTTATAGTCATTCCAGTCATCGACGACGATGTATCACCACCTACCAGGTCAACATTGTAGCTATCGCAGGCAAGCTTAATTCCGCTGTATAGCTCATCAAGATCCTCCACACAGAAACGCTTCGAAACGCCTATGGAAACCGTTACCTGTTTAGGGATTGCGTTCATTGCGTAAACATCGCTGAGGTTAACCACAATAGCTTTGTAGCCTAAGTGTTTAAGGGGTGTGTAGGTTAAGTCGAAATGAATTCCTTCAAGTAGCAAATCGGTAGTAACCACAAGGCATTCACCTTTTCCGCATGATATTACCGCAGCATCATCGCCCACACCTTTTAGTGTCTCTTGATGTTTTGGGGCAAACGGCTCAGTTAACCTATCAATCAGCTTAAACTCACCCAGTTCGTAAAGCTCTGTTCTTTTCTGCGTTTCGCTCATCTTTTTAATTTTTCTGCAAACCTACATCAAAATAGAATAACCAAAATGCAGTTACATTCTTTTTTGGTAGTTTTGGGGCAAAATTCAGAAAATTTATGCTTAAAAAGATTTTACCCCTTTTAGTTATTTCTTTACTCACAGTGTTCATAATTGACTATTTCATAGGTACCGCCTACATTAAACTATACAGCCCTGAAAAGGATCAAAAACCATTGGTGGAGGATGTGCAACCCATACTGGAGTATGGAATACCAATCGATTCGTTTTATGTTACTGAATACACCGTTAGGAGTAACCAAACACTAGGGAAAATACTTTTCAGCTTAAACCTAACTGGAAATGTTAATGAGTTTCTGCTCTCGCTTACGCCCGATATTTTTGATGTGAAAAAGGTTAGGGCGGGGGCACGGTATAAGGTTTTCGCCCGGAAGGATTCCCTTCAGACTCCTGCTTATCTTGTTTATGAGGTTTCGCCTGTTGAATATTTCGTTTTTAACCTTACCGATTCCCTTTACGTTTACCCCTTTAAAAAAGAGATTGTACCTGTTAGGAAAATTTCCGAGGCTGAAATCAAATCGTCGCTTTGGGTCGATATGAAGGCAAATGGTCTAAATCCCATGCTTGCCCTTGAGCTTTCCGATATTTTTGCTTGGACAGTCGATTTCTTTGGCCTTTTTAAGGGTGATAAGTTCAGGGTGATGTACGATGAACTTTATGTTGATAGCACATCAATTGGGATTGGGACTGTTTATGCTGCATGGTTCGAGCATCGTGGCGAAAAATTTTACGCGTTCAGGTTTGAACAGGACTCCATAGCCAGCTACTGGGACGAAAAAGGGAATTCACTTCGTAAGTCGTTCCTCAAAGCTCCGCTCCGCTTTTCACGTATTTCAAGCCGTTTTAGCGGGAACCGCTTCCACCCTGTGCTAAAAATTTATCGCCCTCATTCCGGTGTGGATTATGCTGCTCCTGAAGGAACACCTGTAATGGCCCTAGGCGATGGTGTTGTAATTGATATGGGTTACGATAAGGCCGCAGGCAATTACATTAAAATTCGCCATAACAGCGTATATACAACTGGCTACAATCATTTTTCACGATTTGCCAAGGGAATTGCAAGGGGTGCTCGTGTAAAACAGGGCGATATTATAGGGTATGTTGGTCGTACAGGCTATGCCACTGGCCCACACCTCGACATGCGTGTTTGGATGAATGGCTCACCCATTGACCCTCTAAAAATGAAATCACCTCCGGTGGAGCCCGTTAAACAGGAAAATCTTGAAACTTTCAGGAATGTAGTAGCCAAACTCTCAGCACAACTCGATAGCATAACACCCGGAAGCAGAATCTACTATGCAGTTCAAAAAGAGTAAACCATGCTTTTGATTGATACTCACTCACATATATTCTCGGACGAGTTCGATACCGATCGTGAAGCTGTTCTTATGCGTGCTGCCGAGATTGGTGTGCATTATCACATTTTGCCAAATATCGATTCCTCCTCTACCAACCGTTTGCTCGATACCTGCAATCGCTTTCCGCAATGCTTCCCTTTAATCGGTTTGCATCCTACCTCTGTCCGGAACGGGTTTGAAAGGGAAATCTATCACGTTGAGGAGCAGTTGGCCAAGACCAGGTTCTGGGGCATTGGGGAAATAGGAATTGATTTGTACTGGGATAAAACATACTTTATACAGCAACAGGAGGCATTCAGGCATCAGCTCAGGCTGGCCAAAAAGCTCAACCTTCCGGTTGTAATTCATTCCCGCAATTCTTTCAGGGAGATCTTTGATATTGTCGATCAGGAAATTGACAACACCCTAAAGGGAGTTTTTCACAGCTTTACTGGAACTATTGACGATTATAAACACATTGACGAATACAAAACCTTTTTGGTGGGGATTGGTGGTATTGTAACCTACAAGAATGGTGGGGTTAACGGTTTAGTAAACCAGTTGGATCCAAACAAAATTTTATTGGAAACTGATTCCCCTTACCTATCGCCAGTGCCTGTCAGGGGCAAGCGAAACGAGAGCTATAACCTTATCTACATTGCTGACAAGGTAGCCGAGTTACTCGGAGTTACTGTGGAGCAGGTTGCGAAACAAACCACCCAAAATGCCGTTAAACTCTTCAAAATTAAGATAGATGAAATCGGGTAATACATCAATTCTAATTATTTACACTGGTGGAACAATTGGGATGAAGCAAAACCCTGAAACCGGGGCATTGGCTCCCTTTAATTTTGAGCAAATTGAACAGGAGGTTCCTGAACTCAAAAAATTTGGCTTCAACCTTAGCACATACTCCTTTGAACCCCCAATCGATTCATCGGATATCAATCCCGATTTCTGGAGGAAGTTAGCGGCAATAATTGGGGATAATTACCAAAGCTACGATGGTTTTGTGATTCTCCATGGAACCGACACCATGTCGTTTACAGCTTCTGCTCTGAGCTTTATGCTCGAGGGGCTGTCAAAACCCGTTGTTCTTACCGGTTCTCAGCTACCCATAGGCATGTTGCGAACCGATGGGAAGGAGAACCTTATCAGTGCCATTGAGATTGCCGCCTCCCTTCAAAACGGGCAGGCAATGGTACCGGAGGTAACCATTTTTTTTGAGAATAGGCTATACCGTGGAAACAGAACAACCAAGCATAACTCCGAACATTTTAATGCTTTCCGTTCCGACAACTATCCCCCCCTTGCCGAGGCAGGTATATCAATAAAGTACAATTACCCTTTTATTCATTACCCTACTCAGGAACAGCACCTTATTGTCCACACACAGCTCGATAGCTCTATTGCTGTGCTTAAACTTTTTCCGGGAATATCGGAAAATGTTGTGGAATCCATTTTAACCACCAAAGGGGTAAAAGCGGTTATACTGGAAACCTACGGCTCGGGCAACGCACCAATGCAGAAGTGGTTTTTAAAGAAACTGGAATATGCTATAAACAGTAATATAGTTGTGTTAAACGTTACCCAATGCAAGGCTGGCGGGGTTGACATGGATAAGTATGAGAATGGCCTTATGCTAAAACGGTTGGGTGTAGTAAGTGGCCACGATATAACCTATGAGGCAGCAGTTGCTAAGCTAATGTTTTTGCTTGGCAAAGGGTTTTATGGTAAGGCGCTTGCCCATGAGTTAGAAAAATCCATAGCAGGCGAAATAACATTGAAATAGTCATTGTTTTTTTCAATATTTTTTTTGTAATTTGCGCCACGTTTTAAAGGTTCTTTATTTAGTATTTCGTAACTTTGGAGAGATGGCCGAGTGGTCTAAGGCGCACGCCTGGAGAGCGTGTATACGCCAAAAGCGTATCGAGGGTTCGAATCCCTCTCTCTCCGCCAGCCTTTTAATGTTTAACTAAATTTGAGAACAAACAAAACAAACCTTTAGTAATAATTAAACGACAATCAAACCATGAAAAAGCTATTCACACTAGTAGCAGTATTGGGAGTGCTCTCGTTTGGAGCATCAACCTTTGTTAATGCACAGGATGAACCTGCAGCAAAACCTGACTCAGCAATGGTTCAGGAGCAAGCAGCTCAGGCTGCAACACCTGCAGCTCCTGCTGTTGAAGAACAATCGTTACACAAGGCTATTAAAACCAAATTCATTGAGGGTGGTCCTGGATTTATGGCTTCCATTCTTTTAACCTTAATTTTTGGTTTAGCTATTGTAATTGAGCGTATTATTTACCTAAACCTTTCTACTACCAATACCAAAAAGCTTCTCAATGCCATTGAGGATGCTCTAAAAAATGGTGGTGTTGAGGCAGCAAAGGAAGTGTGCCGCAATACCCGTGGCCCTGTTGCCAGCATTTTCTACCAAGGTCTTGACCGTGTTCACGAGGGTATCGAAGTTGTTGAGAAATCAATTGTTACCTACGGATCGGTTATGATGGGTCAGCTGGAAAAGGGATTAACCTGGATTTCACTTTTCATCGCAGTTGCTCCTATGTTAGGGTTTATGGGTACTGTTATCGGTATGATCGGTGCTTTTGATGCTATCCAAGCTGCTGGTGACATTTCTCCGTCGCTTGTTGCTGGTGGTATTAAGGTTGCTCTTATCACTACCGTGTTCGGTCTTATTGTTGCTATTATTCTTCAGGTGTTCTATAACTACCTGCTCAATAAGATTGATAGCATCACCAATGAAATGGAAGACGCTTCAGTAAGTCTGCTCGATATTCTTGTTAAGTTTAACCTTCAAAAGTAATTGGCCATGAATAGCTCATTATCAACCTATACCAAGGTTCTTTCGTGGCTATTAATGGGTGTTTCTATTGTTATAACCATACTATTCTTTTTGAGCAACCAGGATATTGAATCTGTAGAACCATTCATTGATTGGGCTTATATTCTGTTTGCCATAGCAGCCGTTTCGGCATTAGTTTTCCCTGTTGTAAACCTTGTAAGAAACCCCAAGAATGTCACTAAATCGTTGGTAGGATTACTGGCAGTTGCTGTAATCTTTGTAATTGGCTATGTTTTGGCCGATGCTACTCCAATTCCATCGCCAACTCAAAACGCTGACCTTTCAAATCCTACCGTTCTGATTATTAGCGATACCGGTTTAATAGCAACATACCTGTTATTTGGCATTTCTATGCTATTGTTGTTATATACCGGCGTTCGCAGTGCATTCCATAAGTAGTTTAAACAAATGGTTAGCCGGCTCAGTTCGGCTAACCTGAAAAATACTAAGTATAAAGATGGCAAGAAAAGTTCCAGAAGTAAATGCCAGTTCAACTGCCGACATTGCGTTCTTATTGCTCATCTTCTTCCTGATGACCACTACTATGAACGTGGATACGGGTCTTACGAGGATGCTTCCACCAATGCCCGATCCCAATCAAAAACAGGATGATGTTGAGGTTAAGCGCAGGAATATTTTCTCTGTACTTATCAACAAGAGCGATAAGTTACTTGTCCGTGGTGAACCCATGGAGGTTGGCATGTTGAAGGAGAAGACCAAGGAGTTCATTATGAACCCGAATAGCGACCCCAACCTTTCCGAGTTTGAGGAAAAGGATATACCTGGAATAGGTAAGTTTAAAGTTTCAAAGGGTGTTGTTTCTCTTCAGAACGACCGTGGTACATCGTACGAAATGTACATGAAGGTTCAGAACGAGCTGGTTGCTGCATACAATGAGTTACGCGACGAACTATCAACTTCAGTTTACGGAAAGCCTTTCAGCAAGTTAGCCAAGGAAGAGCAAGAAACAATTTCTAAGGCCATCCCATTGAAGATTTCCGAAGCTGAACCTAAGAACGTAGGAGGAAAGTAGTTATGGCTAAGTTTGAACGAAAAGGTAAAAACGAGTTGCAGGCTATTTCAACTGCCTCGCTTCCCGATATTGTGTTCATGCTTCTCTTCTTCTTCATGGTTAGTACAACCATGCGTGAAACCACGCTAATGGTTCGTAGCCAGCTGCCCGAAGCCACTGAAGTAAACAAGCTGGAAAAGAAGTCGTTGGTATCGTATATCTACATTGGTCCTCCTATGAGGCAGTTCCAATCTCTGTTTGGTACTGAGCCCCGCATTCAGCTTAACGATTCTTTCAAGTCGCTCGACGATATTCGCGATTTTATCGCATCGGAGCGTGAAGCAATGAAGGAAGATGAAAAGCCCTTGCTTACCACATCGCTAAAAATTGACAAGGAAACCCGTATGGGTATTGTTACCGATGTTAAGCAGGAGTTGCGTAAAGCCAGTGCACTCAAGATTGTTTACGCTGCCCGCAAGGCCGATAAGAAAAAGTAATTTGCTTTTTATACCATTATTTCAGGAAGCTGCCCTTGGGCAGCTTCCTGTTTTTTAACACCTTTTAATAAACTGAACTAAAGGCTTGTATGTTGCTCCAACTTTTTTAGTGTAGTTTTGTTATCAATACATTCAATAAATTTTTTAAATCACAAGAGATGAGAGCACGAACCCTAATAACAATTTTGCTCGCTATAGCAATGGCTTCCTGCGGGAAACATGAACCCAAGGCAAAGTATGTATTTTACTTTATTGGCGATGGAATGGGAGTATCGCACGTGACACTTGCAAAGCTGTATGCCGATAGCGTTTTACTCGACAGCACGGCAATGTCGTTTACCCGTTTCCCCGTCACTTCGCTTTCTACTACCTATGCACATAACAGGTATGTTACCTGTTCAGCAGCTGCCGGAACTGCTCTTTCAACCGGTACCAAAACTTCAATCAACACCATTGGTTTAACTTACGATAGGACAGATACTTTATACAGTATTGCAAAAAAGTTTAAGGAAGCTGGGAAAAAAGTTGCCATTTTAACCAGCGTAAGCATTGACCATGCAACACCGGCAGCTTTTTATGCCCATGTTGGCTCACGTGGCAGTTACTACGATATTGCTAAACAGCTGCTGAAGTCAAATTACGATTTTTTTGCATCGGGTGGTTTCCTTGAACCCTATGGTACCAAAACCGATTCCAATGCCGTTAGCGTATACGAGTTGGGAAAGGTTAGAGGTTGCCAATTTACATCATCGCTAACGGAGGTAGACTCTTTGGTGGCAGCAGGAGCAAAATCCATTGTTTACTCTGCCCCAAATCCTGCACCCAGCAGCACATTACAGTATGAAATTGACCGTTCGGAATCCGATATAAGCCTTGCCGACATTACCCGTAAAGCCATTGAGGTAGTGGATAACCCCAATGGTTTCTTTATTATGGTTGAAGGGGGCAAAATTGATTGGGCTGCCCATGACAACGATGCAGCAACTGTGATACATGAAGTGCTTGCTTTTGCCCGTGCTATAGATGTTGCCTTGGAATTTTACAGGAAACATCCTCACGAAACGTTAATAGTGGTAACTGCTGATCACGAAACTGGTGGACTTTCAATTGGGAACAGGGAAAACAAGTACGATTTTCACGTAAAGTTACTCCATTACCAAACTGCATCCGAGGAGCGTTTACATAAGCTTATTGCTGAATTTAAGGAACAAAACCCAAAGGCAAAGTTTGACGATTTGCTGAAGTTCTTGGCCGATAAAACAGGGCTTTCAAAAGATATTGAGCTAAACGAAAACGATATCAAGATGCTGAAAGATGCATACAACGTAGCCTTTAAGGGTTTAAAATCAAATGAAAAAACCACATACAGCGAAACTGATCCCATATCAAAGGTTTCCATTCAGATACTAAACTCAAAGGCTGCAGTAGGGTGGACATCGGGCTCACATACTGGTCAACCCGTGCCAGTATTTGCAATTGGCAGTGGTCAGCAGCTATTTGTTCCTTTGCTCGATAACACCGATATCCCCAAAAATATTGTTAGAGCTGCAGGCATATAGCCTAAACCATAAGCGAAATTAAATATAAGGGAAGGTTAAACCTTCCCTTATTTATTTGACGAATGCAATGAATTGTTGCTTTAATTAAATGCAATCTGCTTTAAACAAACGTTTTTTGGTGATATTTATCAATCCATATGGCCAAAAAAAATTTTTAAATAAAAAAATTGCCGTAACTTTATTCAATAACTTTAAAGTGATAAAGTATGAAAAAGGGATATTTGCTTTTGGCCTTACTACTTAGTGCCAATATTTACGCTCAGGATATTGAAAAAGGGAATCGCATTCCATCCACCTACGACCGTAGTTCCATCACAGTGTTCTACATGAAGTTCCCGGGCGAGAATCACGCTTCCGAGGTTGAGGCAAAATTCCCAAAAATTAGGTTAACCGATAAGTATTACGACAACAGCCTCAATTACATGGTATTTGAAGCACCATTCTCACGTGGCGATGTGTCAGTTGTTCCTACCAAAGCCATTGAGAGTTTCCTTATGCAGAAGCAAGTATCAAAATCGATTGTAAGTAAATGGTATAACCGTAAGGATGATGGCTCGATGGATCTCGACCTCATTTTCGATAGGGGGATGTTTAATGCTACCGACGCCCAGTACATAAAAGCCCAAGCCACAAAGCGAGGCGATAATATACTTAAGGATTATGGGAACCGCCTGATTGAGAAGAGCTACATACTGGTGCTTGATTACCAGAATGTACTCACCATGAAAGAGGCTAAGGTTGAGAAAATGAAGGGATGGAAGGCCACCGTTAATGGATATCTTTATAAGGTAAAGTTCAATGAGGAAACCCAGAATGCGCTCTACGATTGCTGGATTTATCCTGAAGACTCTCCCGCTGTTCGTCAGGAAAAAATTAAAAAGTTCCAGGAACTAAATATTCCTATTGAGTTTGTTACTCAAACTGTTGTTTATGCCACCGCCTCGCAACCCACTGAGGATACTCAGCTTGGTAAATTAATTAAACAAAAAACCGAGGATCAGTTACTTACAGAACTTGTTCAGAAAGGATACGATGAAAGCCTTTACTACCTTGAAATGAAACATGAAGATTTCATGGTAAAAACCACCATTCATCAGGTTAGGCCAATTCGGGCTAAAATTGGGTTGAAGGAAGGGTTAAAATGCGATCACCGCTACTTTGCCTATGAGTATGTTTACAATGAAAAAACCAACAGCGTGGAGCCACGTTTTAGAGGTGTAATTCGCGCAACCAGTAAGATTGTCGATAACCGGCAGGTTGCCAAAGGCGATATGCCTACCTCGCAGTTTTACCAAACTGCAGGTAGAAGGCTACGCGAGGGATATCTGATTCGTCAGCAGAACGATCTTGGCCTAGAGTTACTGGTTGGCTATGAAGCTGGTGAGGTTGGTGGTATTTACGGCAGAATTGATGCACGTATGGGTCGATATATTGGTATAAAAGCCCTGTTTGTTTACGTTGAGGGTGGTGTTCAGGCAAAGGATTATGAAATTGGATTTGTAAATTACGAGAACATTGCCTTCTTACACTACGGAGCAGGTTTGGCTAAGGGATTCATGCTAACTCGCAACCTGGAATTGCGCCCATATATTGGCTTAGGGCAGGAACAGGCTAATCAATCGGATTTGTCCAGTAGCACGTTAAAAGCTCTTTACCTGAAAGCTGGGGCAAATTTGGCACTAAATTTGAAACATAACATCCAGCTAATGGGTGGTATTGGTTCATACTCATTTATCAGTAATGCAGAAGAAGGAGGTACTGATACCGGATTAACATGGGACGAAAAATTTACTGACCGTAAAGGTGCAGCAGTAATGTTTGGTATTAAATTTATGTTCTAACTTTAAAATAGTATAGGTGTATGAGAAAAGTTTTATTAGGATTTACGGTTGCAGTGCTTGCTATGGTAATGGTTTTACCGACTAATGCACAAACCCGCAAGGAGCGGAAGATTTTATGGAATAGCCAGTATAACTATGAAATTGAACCGGTTGGTGTTGGACAGGATGGTACAAAAGTGTTTAAGGTTTGGGGATACGGTAAGGATGTTGGCACTGCAGTTATGAATGCCAAAGAGGCTGCTGTAGCAGCTTGTATATTTAAAGGACTACCTGGCGGAGGAGGCTCTGCTCCTACCCCTCCTATTTGCTCCCAGCCCAACGCTGAACAAATTCATGCCGATTACTTTGAAAAGTTCTTTGAGGTGGGAGGTAAGTACCTTCAGTACATTGCCGTAACCAACGATGCAGACCCTTCGGGTGAGGATCGTATTAAAATGAAGAAAGGATACAAGGTGGCAATCTACGTTCAGGTTATGTACGATGCTTTACGTAAACAGCTCGAAGCCGATGGCATCGCACGTCGTCTGGATTCAGGATTCTAATACATGATGCAAATATGAAACGAATACTACTATCAATTTCGTTGCTTGCCCTCGCGGTTATAGCATTTGGTCAGGCAAAAAAGCCCATAATAATGGTTGTTCCCAGCGATCAGTATTGCATTAGCCGTGGGTATAAAATGGAGTTTAACAACCAGGGTTTGAAACAGGTTCTCCCCGATTACAAAACCGCCCTGCAAACCGATCCCGATTTACGTTTGGTTATAACCAAAATGGGCCAAATAATGGCCGATAGGGGTTTCCCTCTTAAGGACCTGGAGCAGGAACTTAAAAATCTGGAGCAGGAACGTGCCGAATCGTCTATGTTAACAAGTTCATCGAGCGGTTCAGAGATGGCCGAAAGTCCAATTGATGCTTTAAAACGTGTTGCCAAGGCCGATATCATAATGGACCTGGACTTTGAGGTAAAGCGCCAGGGACCTCAGAAGTACATTGTGTTTAACCTAAAAGGTCTCGATGCATACACTGCAAAGCAGGTATCGGGTGTTGCAGGGGCAGGTAGCCCATCCACATCGGCTTCACCTGAGCTTTTGCTCGAGGAAGCAGTACTTAGCCACATGGATAACTTCAACGCAGGTCTCATGCGACATTTTGAGGATATGTTTGCAAAAGGCCGTGAGGTTAAGGTACAAATTAAGGTTTGGGCTAACTGGGGCGAGAATCTGGAATCAGAGTTTGGCAGCGATGGCAAAGAACTATCAACCATTATTGAGGACTGGTTTGCCGATAACTGCGTGGAAGGTCGCTTTAACCTTTCCGATGCAACCGAAAACTTCATGAAGTTTGAGCAGGTTCGTATCCCTATGATGCGTACTGACGAAAAAGGTCGCCAAAGAGCAGTTGACACCCGCTCATTTGTTAGCGATTTGCGCAAGTACCTGAACGGTATGGGAATACCCTCAAAGCTGTACATGCGCGGTTTGGGTGAAGCTTGGCTAATACTAGGTGAAAAGTAACTGATATTAAAATGAAAAAGTTAATACTATCAATAGTTGTGCTTGCAGGTTTTGTATTAAACCTAAGCGCACAAAACAGCCAAGGAAAAGCTGACGACATGGGCAGAATAGCACTTGCTGCTATTGTTCCCGAACAGGCAACCGGTATCCCTCAGGAGGCTCGACAGATGTTAGTAAACAAGATGAGCCAGATTGCTACACAGAACGGTTTAGGCGCTACTGCTGCTAATCCACGTTTTTGCATAGTCCCGCTCGTAACCGTGATTAGCAAAGAGGTTACTCCAACTGCACCCCCAATGCAGGCTGTTAATCTGGATGTTACCTTTTATATTGTTGATGCTGCTAGCCAAAACATCTTCAGTCAAACAAATATATCCGTTAAGGGCGTTGGTCAATCCGAAGATAAAGCATACATTCAGGCTTTAAAGAACATCAATGTTAAGGCTGGTCAGTTTAAGGGGTTCATTGAAAAAGGTAAGGAAAAGATCATTGAATACTACAACTCTCAGTGCGATGTAGTGCTAAAGGGAGCCCAAGCTCTTGCCGGACAAAGAAAATACGAAGAGGCTCTTTTCGTTCTGCTCTCAGTTCCCGACGTTTGCCGCGAATGCTTTGACAAGAGCAAGGATTTGTCCGTCGAGATTTATAAGCAGTACGCCAACTACAAATGTACTGAGTACATGGCTGGCGCAAAGGCTGCATGGGCTAACATGAATGCCGATAAGGCAGCTGAGTATTTAGGCAAAATAACTCCCGACATGGAGTGCTACGCCGATGCGGTAAGACTAACCGACGAAATCACCCAGAAAATGCTGGCCGATGGTGCTAACGTATGGAATTTTAAAATGAAACAGTACGACGATTCCATTGAAAAAGATAAGATGATGATACAGGCTGGCAAGGAAATTGCAGTAGCTTGGGCATACTGGGGGGCTGCTCCATACTTCAACTGGGATTGGAGTTGGTTGTACCAGCAGAAATAACCTGATAATTAATTTAATAACAATTTGATTTTAAGTTTAACCAAAAAAAGAATGACTATGAAAATGAGAAATTTATTAATGGTTGCCGGCATTTTTACCTTTGCTTTTATGCTGGCTAGTTGCGGTGGTTCAAAGAAAGCTGCAGACAGCTCATTAGGTAAGGAAATTAATGTTCCTTGCAACGACGATGAGTTCCACACCGATGCCAAGTACTTCCGTGGCACTGGCAATGGCATTAGCAGCGATTTAAGTACTGCAAAGAGCAAAGCTCGTATCGATGCACAAACCAACCTTTCACGTAGCATAAGCACTACCATGAAGGCTGTTGCTGACCGTTATGTGAACGAACGTCAGGTTGGCGATGCCATGGAGTTTGAACAGAAGTTTGAGCAAATGACCCGTGAGGTTATCAACCAGGAGCTGAATAACGTTGAAGTGGTTTGTACCAAAACTTTCCAGAAAGAAGGTCGTTACCAAGTATTCAATGCTCTTCAGGTTCCAAAGGATCAGGTTCTAAACAACATTAAGGACCGTATTTCAAAGGATCAGAAACTACAGCTCGACTACGATAAGATGAAATTCGAGCAAGTATTCAACGAGGAAATGGAAAAGATGGCTAAAGAACGCCCATAGTTTTCCTATTCATTTCACACAGCAGCCCCAACCATTGGGGTTGCTGTTTTTGTAAAATTATTTTACTTGCCAATCCCCTTTTGGGGTTAAAAAATGTGAGTATGAAAAAGATATTACTTCTTGCTTTATCCGTTCTGGGGGTTATAGCTCTAACCTTTGCCCAGGATAAACTACTGGAGAAAAGCGGAAAACAACCCAAATGGGTGAATGGTTTGGAAAAGGATTTCATAATCGTAACGGGTACAGGCCCAACCGCCCAGGATGCCCAGCAGAACGCCCTTTCAAATGTAAAAGCACAAATAGTGTCATCCGTAGCCGAGTATGTTAAGGCAAGTTCCGAGGTACGTAAAGAGGAGGCCAGTTTCAACAATAATGTTAATGCCTTCCTTGAAAAGTTTGCCACCACTACAACCACCCAATCAGGAAAAGTACCTTTTCTGCAAGGGATTTCTATCTCCAAGGTTAGTGAGTTTTACTGGGAAAAACGTCAGCGTGCCGACAAATCGGTTTACTTCATTTACCACATAAAGTACCCTTTCCCGGAATCAGAGCTGAAAATGCTAGTGCTTGACTACAAGATGCGCGACCGTGAGCTAACACGCCAGATGGAGGATTTGCTGGAGCAAGTTGATAAGGTAGAATCTGTTGAACAGATTGAAAAAAACATTGCTGAGCTCGGCTCGCTTAAGGATTACTTCATGGATGGAAGAGTTGACCAGTGTAATCTTGGTATTACCCGATACAAATCATTGCTTAGCTCCATTGAACTTGTTGAACTGGAAAGTAATCTTGGTGAACTTAAGTACTACTTGCGCTTGAACGGGCGAGCCATTTCCACGGCTAAGAAGCCCACAACCAAATCGGAATGTGCCCGAATTACTTCGGTTATCAACAATTCCGATAATGTGGTTATTAAATATAACTATGAGAATTGCTACGAGGACCCGGAGAATAATATTTTGGTAAAATACATGTTTGGAGGTGTAACCGTTCAAAAACCTTTCTATTTTGATGTTGCAGCCAACAAAGCATCAATTTTCTTATCGGACCCCATACATTTGAATGCCATTGCAAAGGATGATGTAACGGTTACCGGAATAATAGTTGATATGACCATTCGCTCCAAGTACGATTCTCATTTTGTGGTTGAAAAGGTTGTGCTGGAATGGAAGGGTTTCCCTCCTGTAGTTATTGAGAATATTGGGCAATCGTTCAAAGGGAAGGGAAATCATACCTTGAAAGTAAACTCTGACCAGTCCCTTAAGATTGCTGAAACATCCTCGTCGGATAAAACCCTATCGTTGCTCTCAGGTTATATCCACTACCGCGATGCCTCAGGCGAACTAAAGACTTACAGGATTTACAACCACAGCTACACCACCGATTGGTAATAGGTTGTTAGAATATTGTTCAATAAAAAAAGGCCTTTACGGCCTTTTTTTATTCCTTATATGATTCCAACTTGAAAGGTATCTTGATATGATTTGAGAGTTCTTTCCCAGCATCTTTTATATCGATGTCATCCTCATTATACATCCAAACTATACTTATTTTGTGGCCATCCTGAGCAATTTTTTCAAATCGCTTCAGTACCTGAAAAAGCATTTTTGAGCTGGGGGTATTGTAGTAAATCATTTTAAATCGTACCACTGTTTCAGGATTTGGGCTCTTTGCATACTCTTCAATCCAAGTAATTATTGGTTCGAAAAATGATTTTGCATCCTCAGGTAAAGAGTTTCCTTTAAACTCAAAGACACCTGCATCCTTATCGAGAGTAATGGTTGGATATTGGCTGGTACCGTTAACCTTTAATGGTTCCATACAGCATTGGTTTTATAAATTTCAATAACTTCCCATAAAACAAATATACGGAAAATCAATGCAAAAGTAACATTATATTGATATATTTTACCTGTTTTATGGCAGGCTTTTTATTTTTGTTGATAAAATTATTTTAAAAACCGCAAAAAAACACCCAGTGGTAATTTTCGTCCAGCTCTGTCAACTACGTAAAGTTCTCCAATTTCTGGTTTGTCAACTTTAAAAATGCTTTTAACCAGACTTTCGGCTATTATGGGCGAGTAGCCCATTGAGTAAAGGTTTAGTATCAGGAAGGAGTTTTTATGGGTTAATAGATTTTTGCAGTTTTCCAGAAGCGGACATAGATTTGTTTCAAGTATCCATTTTTCACCTTCGGGCCCCCTACCATAAGCTGGAGGGTCAAGTATAATTCCATTGTAGGTTTTGGCGCGCCGTACCTCGCGTGCTACAAATTTTACGGCATCATCTACCATCCACCTAATTCCATCGAGCTTGCTAAGCTCCATATTTTCGCGTGACCAGGTAATGGTTTGCTTAACCGAATCGACATGGGTTACATCGGCCCCGGCTGCTCTAGCAGCCAACGATGCACCTCCGGTGTATGCAAACAGATTTAAAACCGATGGTTTTTCTGCTGAAAGATGCTGAACAGTGTCGTAAATAAAATCCCAGTTTGTTGCTTGTTCAGGGAATATGCCAACATGCTTGAACGATGTAAGGCCCAAACGGAACTTTAGCTTCATTTGTTTGTAGCTGTAACCAATTGTCCATTGCTCCTTACAGTTTCCCTTCTTATTCCACTCGCCCCATTCGTTATCGCTCTCGCGGTTACCCTTTTTCTTTACAAAGTATGCATTGGCTAAGCTATTCCATTCGGCTTGTGAAAGTGCTTTTCGCCAAATGGCTTGAGGCTCGGGACGAGCCAGAATTTGGCTGCCGAATCGTTCTAGCTTTTCGCCATCGCCGCTGTCGATTAGCTCGTAATCAGGCCAGTTGCTGGGTGTTTCAAGTATAATCATCAATCTAATTTTTAAAAAACTTTTACTTATTGGGTTGAATCACCTTCATCACACAGTTCTTACAGTCAAAAACCAGAGGAAAAAGGTTATGGTCATTTTTGAGAAAAAGTTGTCCGGTTGGTTTGGCGCCTTGCTTGCTTGGGCATAAGCCCAGCTCGTGTTTGATACAGTATCGGGTAACCATTAGCTCCACCTCGCCCTTGGGGCGCTTAACCTCAAATGCAGGTTCAATGCTTTGGGCTCCATGTTTTAGCAGGAAATTGGTGCTTGCCCTGTTGGCAACATTGGCTTTATATGTTAGGATTGGGTTAGGAACTGTGGCCGTGGTAGTTGTTTTATCTCTGAGATGTCGCCTATGTGCCTCAATCCTTTTGCTGAGGAACTGCAAGGTTAGATCCCTGCGGGCAGAGTTTATTATACTTGTGGGGATAAATGGGGCCTCAGTAGAACATTCAATGTTAACCCTGTTGACGTTAAAAATAGTGTCGCCCGTTTTTCGTAGCTGATTTTCTATTGCATCAAGATGATTAGGGTTTTTGGCTTTGTCGAACCCATTAGGAAATTCAATGAAAGCGCTCACCCCGTCTTCATCTCTAATGTATAGTTTAATAAAGTTTGCGGAAATATATAAATCAATATTGCAATCAACTTTACGTTCAGCGCTTTTACGATTAAGGATTTGTTCCAACTCAAAATCCTCGTTACGGTAAATAGTTGTTTCAATAGCTAGGTCAGTGGTCTTTTGGTTGGGAAATATCTTATTCCCTTCTACTTTATTCACCCTAAAGCCCTCAAGTTGATCTTGAGAGTTGAAAAAGCATAACCCATCGCCATTATGAATGGTTTCAGCTGAATTTATGCAGAAGTAATTCCGGTATATACGGTCAACCATGCCTATTCTCTTTCCTACAGATTTTGGCGTGTTTATTGATGCTTGGTTAGGTTTTCGCCCATCGATAAAATGGGTGGTAAACCCGCGGTTAAAGGTTCGTTCAGGGTCGGGTGTGAAGGAGTAGCTGCATTTTCCGCTCGATGCCCTTTTGTATTGGCTATTAAGACTTATGAATTGGTTGAGTAGGTTACTGTAGTGGGCAGTTATATTTTTTACATAAGCAACATCTTTAAGACGACCTTCAATCTTGAACGAGGTTATGCCTGCTCCAATCAAATTGGCAAGGTGGCTGCTAAGGTTAAGATCCTTTAGCGACAAGAGGTGTTTGTTTTTTACAAGAACGTTTCCGGTTTCGTCAACAAGATCGTAGGCTAGGCGGCAGGGTTGGGCGCAAGCGCCTCTATTGGCGCTTCGTCCTGAAAGCAAGTAGCTCATGTAACATTGTCCGCTGTATGATACGCATAGTGCCCCATGAATAAAAAATTCAAGTTCAGCTTTTGTTTTGCTGCGAAAGTTGGATATTTCATCAAGGGTTAATTCCCTTGGTAAAACAATCCTGGATACGCCATTTTTTTCCAGAAAGTTAATGTGGTCAGGGTTAATGTTGTGCATTTGGGTGCTTGCATGTATGGCAATAGGAGGTATATCCATAGCAAGAATGGCAAAATCCTGTATAATAATTGCATCGGCGCCAGCATTGTAAATATGGTGGATGAGCTCCTTTACCTCGTTTAGCTCATTATCAAAAATGATAGTGTTAACGGTAACATAAACTCTGGCATGGTATGCATGGGCAAAATGGCAAAGCTCAGCAATGTCCTCAATGGGGTTTCCGGCTTTCTCGCGGGCACCGAACTTATGAGCAGCAATGTAAACCGCATCGGCACCGTGTGTAATGGCAGCAATGCCAGTTTCTAAATCCTTTGCGGGGGCAAGTAGCTCGAGTTCGGTCATTACCTATGCGAATTTGAATATGGATTCAAGGGTTTTGGCAACACCATCATTGGTATTTGCAGGGGCAACCATTTTAGCCTTGTCCTTTACTTCCGATGGAGCATTGTCCATTGCAACCCCAAAGTTAACCAATTGCAGCATCTCAATATCATTAAAGTTATCGCCAAAAGCCATTGCCTGTTCAGGCTTTAATCCCAAGTGATTCAATAGAATAAGGCAGCCGGATGCTTTGTTTATATTTGCAGGGGTTATCTCGATGTAGGTATCTTTTGATCGGTATATATTGATTTTTCCGGTAAACTGGTTTACTAAATGGTTGTATAATCCATCGATTAGCATGCTTTCGCCCATAACCATTAACTTATGGATGTGTTGCTTATCCTTTTCTAGTTCACTTATTTTATACTCCAGATTCGAATGAATGGTTGCCTTAACCTTGGTATTATTTTCCTCGCGTAACCTCCACTCATCGTTTTTTGATGCATACCAAAGGTTGTATGTGTAGAGACTAAAATGTAAATCGAATTTTCGGCAGGTGCCAAAAACGGATGAAGCAACATTGTAGTCAATAGTTTTTGAGAAAAGGATGTTCTTGGCATCCATTTTCTCCTCAATCGATTTTAAAACTAGCGCACCGTTGTAGCAAATGGCAGGGTTGTCCACGGGCACTTCGCGATAAAGGTGGATCATGCCTGCTGGCATTCGTGCCGATACCATTACAAATGGTATATTATGCTCTGTTAGTTTGCGGATTTGGTATATTGTAGCCGATGCAAGTTCACGATTTTTATTAAGAAGCGTTCCATCGACATCGGAAAATACAATTCGAAATCTACTTGGCATTGATAAAAGGTTTGAATAGCAATAAAAAAAGGGCTGCAAAGGCAGCCCTCAAAGATAGTAAAAAGTTGTGTTACTGGCATTTTAGTTGTTGAATCTGGTAATCGGCATTGGGCTTAAAGTTGCCAAAGGCTGCATTTTTGTAAGCGGCACAAGCCTCATTAATCTTGTTGAGTTTATGGTAAGCAGTAGCAATCAGGAAATAAATCTCAGCCTTATCATCGGCGGTTCCCTTTACTAGTTCAAGTGCTTTGTTTCCATACTCAATGGCATCGTTCCAGCGTTCAAGCTTGCTGTAGTTTATGGTCATTGAGCGGTAAATGTTGTAATCGTCGCCATCGTACTTTAAAGCCATGTCGAGCAGTTTAACCACATCGTTTAGTTTATTGGCATTGAGAGCTTCGTCGGCTTTCTTCAGGAAATACGCTTTGCCTTTTGTTTTAGCCTTTTCAACATTAGCGGCATCGTTGGCTTTTCCGCCTAAATCGATGGTAAGGTCGAGGTACTCAACCATTTTTTCTTCGTTCTTAAGGCCTTCGTATGCCAAGGCTGTTCCCAGGTAGGGATCAATATAGTTAGGATCTAACTTAATGGATTTTTCGTAGTTTGCGATAGCCTCGTCAAACTTACCTTCCTTAAATAGGTTGTTGCCCATTGCGTTGTAAAGCTTAGGAAGAGTTTTTTCAACCCGGGTTTTAGTTGCGCCATCATTATATTTGATTGCAGATTCCTTAGCTTTTTCAAGGTTTTCAAGGGTGGCCTTTAGATCTTTTGCTTTGTACTTGGCCATTGCAACCTGAAAGTAAATGGTGGGGATTAACTCCTCGCAATTCTGCTTGGTCTCAGAGCCCTCTTCTCCCAACTGCTCGGAAATTTGTAGTGCCGATTGAATATCCTGTAATGCTTTTTCAGGATCTTGCTTGTAGTTTGTAGCGGCGTTGTTATATGCCTGAATGGCATCTTTAATGCTTTGTCCGCTTACTGAAATGGCACCCAATGCAAAAATGCCCAATAGCAAAAACTGTTTCACTAATCTTACTCTCATAGGTATTTGGTTTTAAATTGTGTTTTAAAATTTGTTAATGGCCTCAAAAATATCACATCCATTTAAAAAACAAAAATTAAGCCATAAAATTATCGTTTTTTGTTAAAAAATGTAGTAATCATATTGGAACATTCATTGGCGAGAACTCCGCTGATAGTTTTTGTTTTGGGATGAAGTATATTCTTAGCAATTAGTGAAAATCCTCGTTTTGGGTCAGGGGCACCGTAAACCAATTGACCAACCTGAGCCCAGTATAGGGCACCCGCACACATTGGGCAGGGCTCAATGGTAACATAAAGCGTACATTGATTTAAATATTTACCTCCCAGGTAGTTGGTTGCAGCGGTAATGGCTTGCATTTCGGCATGTGCTGTTGGGTCGCCAAGGGTTTCGGTCAAATTGTAAGCACGCGATACTATTCGGCCGTTGCATACAACTACCGCTCCAATTGGCACTTCGTCTTTTGCCAGTGCTTTTTGCGCTTCCTTTAGTGCTTCGCGCATGAAAAACTCATGATCCTTTGTGTTTTCCATATAAGATTTTGGCCAAATATATCAAAAAATATAGCGTAAGCATCGTTTTTTATTTTTACATTCGCAACCTGAAAATGGTATTAGATATGTACAGATCACATACTTGCGGAGAACTTAGAATTGCTCATGTAGGCAGCAATGTTACCCTTAGTGGATGGGTGCAACGTATCCGAAACCTTGGTGCAATGACCTTCATTGACCTTAGAGATAGGTATGGAATAACACAGGTAGTTGTTGACGACAGCTCTAGTAGCGATGTCAAGGAGGTTGTCAAGGAGCTTGGTCGTGAATATGTTATCCAGATTTCGGGCGAGGTGGTGGAACGGGCAAGCAAGAACAGCAAACTCCCCACCGGAGATATTGAGGTTAAGGCAAAAATAGTAAAAATACTCAATACCAGTGAGATACCCCCATTTACCATTGAGGACGAAACCGATGGTGGCGACGAATTACGAATGAAGTATAGGTATCTTGATTTACGTAGAAACCCGGTAAAGAACGCCTTACTATTGCGCCACAGAATGGCTCAGGAAGTTCGGAAATACCTTGATGCACAAGGTTTTATTGAGGTTGAAACGCCGTTCCTCATTAAATCGACACCTGAGGGTGCCCGCGATTTTGTTGTCCCCTCGCGAATGCATCCGGGTGAATTCTACGCTTTACCCCAATCGCCTCAAACCTTTAAGCAACTCCTGATGGTTGCCGGTTTCGATAAGTACTTCCAAATTGTGAAATGCTTCCGCGATGAGGATTTACGTGCCGACAGGCAACCAGAGTTTACTCAAATTGACTGTGAGATGTCGTTTGTGGAGCGCGACGATGTGCTCAACACCTTTGAAGGGCTGATTAAACATCTTTTTGCCCATGTTAAAGGCATAAATTTTGATGAATCCTTCAGACGGATGCCCTACAGCGAGGCCATGGAGAAGTATGGCTCCGATAAGCCCGATTTACGATTTGGGATGGAATTTGTTGAGCTGAGTTCCATTGTGAAAGGCAAAGGTTTTAAGGTTTTTGACGATGCTGAGTATATTGGCGGAATTTGTGCTACTGGGTGTGCGGGGTACACCCGCAAACAGCTCGATGAGCTAACCGAGTTTGTGAAACGTCCTCAGGTTGGTGCCAGCGGCCTTGTTTACATTCGCTTTGCCGACGATGGAATAAAATCGACAGTTGATAAGTTTTACTCACCCGACGATTTAATGGCTATAGCCAACGTCATGGGGGCTAAACAGGGCGACCTAATTCTAGTTCTGGCTGGTTCAAAGAAGAAAACGCTCTCTGCGCTTTGTGAGTTAAGGCTTGAAATGGGTAATAGGCTTGGCCTAAGGTCAAAGGATGTGTTTGCTCCCCTTTGGGTTGTCGATTTCCCCCTCCTGGAGTGGGACGATGAGGCACAACGTTTCTTTGCCATGCATCACCCATTTACTTCGCCTAACCCAGATGACACTCATTTGTTTAAAACCGATCCCGCCAAGATTAGAGCAAATGCCTACGACTTGGTGATAAATGGAGTAGAGATTGGCGGTGGCTCAATCAGAATTTATAATAGGGAACTCCAACAGATTATGTTCGATACTCTTGGATTTACCAACGAGGAGGCTGAGAAACAGTTTGGGTTTCTTCTTAATGCATTCCGATATGGCGCACCTCCTCACGGTGGCATTGCCTTTGGATTTGATAGGCTTTGCTCGCTTTTTGGTGGGAGCGACTCTATTCGTGATTACATAGCATTCCCCAAAAACAATGCGGGCCGCGATGTGATGATTGATTCACCATCCACTATCAGCCAGCAGCAACTCGATGAGCTATCCATACAGATTAAAAAGAACAACTAGAACCCCACATAAATAAAAAACATCCGGTAACACCGGATGTTTTTTATTTTTTTCTGCAACTATTAATTATTCAGCTGCAGGTACAGTGTCGGGTTGAGCCTCAACAGTAGCATTGGTGTCAACTTGCTCAATTTGTTCTTCTTGAGCAGGTTGTTCTTCCTGCTTGGGAGCTGATTTACATGCAACCATTGAAAGCATTCCGGCAACCATTAGGTAAAATACAATCTTTTTCATGGCAATAAAGTTATTAGTTAGTTCAAGGCAAAACTAATAAAAAAAAATATCAAATCAAAAAAAATACAATTAAACGTCATTCAATGTCGTTTAGTTAAGGTTATTTGTCATGTTGCGCGCAAGCGAAACATCACGCTGTCGTGCTGAGTCCCGATTTATATGGATTTAGACTTCGCTGAAGCATCGCTTTACCTTAAACCCTTTTATTCTTATTGTTTTTTTGGAAATCGCTCTTGTCAGTTTTTTTTCTGTTGCGATGCAACGTTTTCCCCATGCTCTTTGGAAAAAGTACTGCGTGCATCGCTATACATGTATGAATAATCATGTTGTTACAAATATTACGTCCCTACGGGGCTGGAAGCGGCAATCTTTGTTCGTGGAATTGACCTCACCCCTAGCCCCTCTCCTGACAGGAGAGGGGTGAAACAATTGGGTGACCTTATTGCAGGGCTAAAGTCTCCCCTCTCAGGGGAGATTTAGAGGGGTCATCTGGGTTGTTTGTGAGAAAAGGCTTCATCCCAGACCTTATCCCTGAAAGGGAACGGAGGGGAAGAAGCAGGCATTGGCATAAAAGCCTGACCCGGCAATGGGTCGGGGGTGGAACGTGGCGGTGGGCTTGGTAAGCGATACCACATGAGCCACGCCGCAGGCGTGGCGAATAGTATCGCGTGGCAGTTCCACCCACGGGGCACCCATCGGGTCGGGCTTTTCAGCCTTGATTTTCTTTGGTTCTTTCTTGTATCAAGACAAGAAAGAACGTATAAATAGCTCTTTGCCATGCTTTTCAGTTGCGATGCAACGTATCATGGTTGCTCTTTAGCATATGTATTGCGTGCATAGCTATACATGTATGAGTAATCATGTTGTTACAAATATTACGCCCCTACCGGGCTGGAAGCGTTATTCGCTATTCTTGAAACTATTGTCATGTTGAGCGCAAGCGAAACATCTCAATGGGTCGATTAGAGATCCTTCGCTACGCTCAGGATGACAGGCATGAATATTTTTGTTAACTAAACGACATTGAATCGTCATTAAAAATCATATTAGGGAATGTTATTCCTTTGCTATTGAGGTTGGTTAGGCGAAATACATCTTATAAAATAAGCGATTAAACAATTTTGCTCCCAGCCTGATGGATTTGTTTTAGGATTATTGCTTACGGTTTGATTGGCACATTATATCTTTGCAAAAATTTTACATTGCACAACATAGGAAATCTAGAACCAATATTACAAGGATATTTCTCAGTATCGGAAGACAAATTTGAGTTTTCCGATAAGTCATGTTTTGTAAAGGGACTATCGGGTTCCTCCTTAAGTTTTATTGTTGCTGCATTACAGGGTTCCTCGGAAAAGCCTACCATACTGGTTTTTAACGAGAAAGAGGAGGCCGCATATGCATTCTCCGATCTTTCCACATTGCTTGGAATGGATAAGGTATTCTTTTTTCCATCCTCGTACAAAAGGTCAATACAGTTCAACCAGATTCTTTCTGAGGCCATAATTCAACGCACCGATGTGTTGAACCTCTTGCGGCAAATGGGGGAGGGTGAAAACCAAAAAACGGTAATAGTAACCTATAGCGATGCGCTTTTTGAAAAAATTCCCCTTAGGAATATTTTGAAGGAGAATATTTTAACAATATCGAAAGGAGAAAGGATATCAACCGATTTCATTACTGAGGTTCTTTTTGAGTATGGTTTTGAACGAACCGATTTTGTATATGAACCGGGTCAGTTTGCCATAAGAGGAAGCATTGTTGATGTTTTCTCGTACTCGTCGGCAATGCCTTACCGTATCGATTTTTTTGGTGATGAGGTTGAGTCCATACGAACCTTTGATGTGGAGGACCAGCTCTCTCGCGACTTACATCAAACCATTTCAATAATTCCTAACCTACAGGAAAAGGAGCAAGCTGAAGGGGCTATCTTAACCGATGAGTTACCCGAGAACTCAACGGTGTGGGTAAAGAACCCTGAGTTGGTGCTTGAAAGGATAAACCAGCTAAACGAGATAGCATTACAGATTGATTTTAAGGCTCAAGCGGGATATGCTTCTGGCAAGGAGTTCTTTACCTCACTTCAGAACCATCGGATAGTTTACTTTGGTTTAAGGCCACCCTCAACGGTTCACCAAAACATTGAATTTTCAACCTCACCTCAGCCTGCATTCTCAAAAAACTTTGAGCTGCTGGCCGATGATATTGAGCAAAAAAATTTAAATGGTTACAGGGTTTATCTGCTGTCCGAGAATCAGGCTCAGCTCGATAGGCTCAACAACATTTTACATTCCATAAAGCCCGACTTGCACTTTGAGCTAATTAACGAGAGCATTGCGGAGGGTTTTGTTGACCACAGCTTGAGGATTTGCCTCTACACCGATCACCAAATCTTTGACCGTTACCATAAGTTCCGTTTAAAACACGAATTTACCCGTCGCGATGCACTCACCATACAGGAGCTGGTAAACCTGCAACCAGGCGATTATGTTGTACACATCGATCATGGAATTGGAGTTTTTGGAGGTTTGGTAAAAACCGAGGTAAATGGAAGATTACAGGAGGCAATTCGGCTTATCTATCAGGATAACGACACATTGCTTGTAAGCATTCATAATCTTCATAAAATATCCAAGTATCGCGGTAAGGATGCTGAGCCACCAAAGGTTTACAAGCTAGGGTCGGGGGCTTGGCAAAAGTTGAAACAGCGCACCAAGAGCAAAATAAAGGATATTGCAAAGGACCTTATTGCGCTTTATGCAAAGCGAAAGGCTCAGAAGGGTTTTGCTTTCTCGCCCGATACCTACATGCAGCAGGAGCTTGAGGCTTCATTTATATACGAGGATACCCCTGACCAGCAGAAAGCAACCCAGGCCGTTAAACTTGACATGGAGGACGAACGCCCAATGGATAGGCTTGTGTGTGGCGATGTTGGTTTTGGTAAAACCGAGGTGGCCATTAGAGCTGCTTTCAAAGCGGTAGCCGATAGCAAGCAGGTGGCTGTTTTGGTACCAACTACCATTCTGGCATTGCAGCATTACAGAACCTTTACATCGAGGCTCAATGGTTTTCCCTGCAATGTTGAGTTTATAAGCAGGATGAAATCAGCCGCACAACAGCGAGAGATTAGGCAACGCTTGAAAGACGGTAAAATAGATATACTTATTGGCACACACTCCATACTTAAAGAAGCATCAAACTTTAAAGATTTAGGGCTGCTTATTGTTGATGAAGAACAAAAGTTTGGCGTAGCGGCTAAGGAAAAAATAAGGCAGTTCAAGCTGAATGTCGATACTTTAACCTTAACGGCAACACCTATTCCGCGAACTTTGCAATTCTCACTGTTGGGAGCCCGGGACCTATCGATAATCAACACCCCGCCACCTAATAGATATCCCATTCAAACCGAGTTGCATGTTTTTAACACAGCAATAATAAAGGAAGCTGTTGAGTATGAGATTTCCAGGGGTGGGCAGGTGTTTTTTGTTCACAACCGAGTTCAAAACATTGGTGAGGTGCAGGTAATGCTGCACAAGATTGTACCCAAAATTAGAACTGCCGTTGCTCACGGTCAAATGGAGCCATCGAAGCTTGAAAACATTATGCTCGATTTTATAAATGGCGATTACGATGTGCTCATCTCAACAGCTATCATTGAGGCAGGGCTCGATATTCCAAATGCTAACACCATTATTATAAACAATGCCCACATGTTTGGGCTAAGCGATTTGCATCAACTACGCGGTAGGGTAGGCCGTTCAAACAAAAAGGCTTTCTGCTACCTGTTGGCCCCTCCGCTTGAATCGCTAACACCTGAAGCGAGGCGGAGGTTAAAAGCCATTGAGGAGTTTTCAGAGCTGGGAAGCGGTTTTAGCATTGCCATGCAGGATTTGGATATTAGGGGTGCCGGAAACCTACTTGGTGCTGAACAGAGCGGGTTTATCTCAGAAATTGGTTACGAAACCTACCAGCGAATACTCGATGAGGCAGTTCAGGAGCTAAAGGAAACCGACTTTCGTGATCTATTTTCAACCCAACAGGCTGAAACCAGAACCGATAAATGGGTAGGTAGCAATACTGATTGTCAGGTTGAAACTGACCTTGAGGTTTTAATCCCCGATTACTACGTTTCAAATACTGCCGAGCGAATAAAGCTCTACAGAGAACTTGATTCCATAAAAAACTCTCAGGACCTTGAAGTATTTGCTAGCGTGCTTCGCGATAGGTTTGGCCCAATTCCCGATCCTGTTATTGAATTGATGAGCATTGTGAGGTTACGATGGATAGCCGTAGAATTGGGAATAGAAAAGATTATTCTCAAAAACGGTAAAGCTCACGCCTACTTTATTACCAATCAGCTATCACCGTTTTACAGAACATCTACTTTTGAACGAATCATTAACTATATTTTGCGTAACCCAGGAATTTTTTCCATGAAAGAGGGTAACGAAAAGCTCATTTTAACCATTAAGGACGTAAAAGGAGTAGGTAAGGCTATTGATATTCTACAACAAATGCTCGATAATGTCCGTTAGTAATTTAAAGCAAATTATGAACCTAATTATTGATATAGGAAATACTTTAAGCAAGGTTGCCATAGCCGATGGAAAGGAAGTAAGATTCTTCCAGAGCTTTCATGAGCTTGATATTGACGATTTAATGCCAATTATCAATGATTTTAAGCCCGAGAGATGCATTGTTTCGGCTGTTGGTAAAATACCCGTAAACACCTTGGTATGGTTAAGGCAAAACTTGCCTGTACATATTGCCGGTGCAAATACTAATATTCCCCTAAAGAACGAATACTCTACCCCCGAAACCTTGGGTTTCGACAGGCTTGCGCTAGCGGTTGGGGCAAACTTCCTCTTCCCGAACCAGAACGTTTTAGTAATTGATGCTGGAACAGCCATAACCTACGATTTGGTTACCAGTGAAGGGGTATACAAGGGAGGCGCTATATCGCCTGGGTTACGTTTACGCTTTAAGGCACTTAACGACTATACTGCTAAGTTACCGTTAATTGAGCACTTTAAAATTGTTGATATTGTTGGAACATCAACGGTTGAATGTATTAGTTCCGGAGTAATTAATGGAACTGTTCTGGAAATTGAGGGTTATGTCGGAAAAATTAACTCAATTTATGAGGGTTGTGCTGTGGTTTTAACAGGTGGCGATGCAAATTTCTTGGCTAATATGTTAAAAAATAGCATATTTGTGAACCCATTTTTAATGGTAATAGGTTTAAACAGAATACTTGAATTCAATGTATAGAATAGCATTTCGACGTTTTTTGATTTTGGCAGGGCTGTTAAGCCTTTCAGAATTTGCAGGAGCACAGAACCTCAACACTTATTCGCCATACTCACGGTATGGTATTGGAGTTTTGAGTCAGCCAGGGTTTACCCAAAACCGTTCAATGGGAGGTGTATCGCAACCCTATAGGAGCGAGACCGTTATTAATTTCAACAACCCTGCATCCTACGCCCAAAGGGATAGCATGTCGTTCCTGTTTGATTTTGGTATAGAGACCAACACGAGCGGTTTTACAGGTTACGACCAGTATCTTAATCCACAAACATCGCGTAATAGTGCAGGTGGTATTCATCATATTGCTATATCGTTCCCTATAACCAAACGGATAGGATTTGCTGCGGGTTTAACACCATACAGCTTTGTAGGGTACAGGTTACTCCGTTTCGAGACTGATTCCTACATCCTGAGTACCATTGGAAGGATAAAGTACTACCATACCGGCAGAGGAGGGATTAACCAAGCATTTGTTGGAATGGGGGTAAGTCCGGTTAAAAACTTAGCGGTTGGGTTTAACATGTTATACTACTTTGGTAGCCTTGATTATAATAACGACATAGAATTCCCTCTTAGCTACAATCCTTACACCAACGGGTATATTCGATCCAGCTTTCAGGTAAGCGATATCAACTTTAACTTTGGAGTACAGTATTCGCTTGTTCTCGATAAGGAAAACAATACAAATATTACACTAGGGGGAACCTACCAGCTTGGGAAAAACATAAATATGACCCAGAAATGGTTTGCAACCCTTGAAAGTAACCTACTCGACACACTTTATCCTCATCCCGATAGGCAATCGAAACTTGAATTACCCTGGAGCGTGAATGCTGGTTTAGCATTTACTTATAAGGATAAGCTTACTATTATGGGTGAATACTTTACTCAGGACTGGTCAAAAACCACCCCTTTCAACGTAAACACACCCATGGCAAAAATGGAATCGGTTCGATTTGGAGTTGAATTTACCCCAAACAGAATGGATTTGAAGAGCTATGCTAAGAAAGTTAACTATCGGGCAGGGTTTTTCTCCAATAAATCGAACCTGATAGTGGGTGGAAAACAAATAAATGATTTTGGCATAACATTTGGAGCAGGTTTACCGTTAAAGGGAAAAACCAAGGTAAATGTCTCATTTGAGGTTGGAAAAAGGGGAACTGATGAAAACTACTTAATAAAAGAGACCTTTGGGGCATTGAATGTAAGCCTTACATTCTATGACTACCCCTGGTTCTTTAAACGGAAATACAATTAAAGTTTAATGTCCAAATAAAACCAGAAGCCATGAAGTTCAGAAGTTACATTAGGTTATTTGCAGGTGTTTTACTTGTTACTGTAAGCACTTCCGCTATTGCACAGTCTTACCTTGAGAACCCAAAGTATGGGCCCGATGAGGAATCCCGGAAGGAATGTGCTAAAAACCTATCGCTTTACGGGACATTCTACCAGCAAAGCAACTATAAGGATGCCTATAAACCTTGGCAGAATGTTATTAGGATTTGTCCCGCAGCTAGTATTAACACATACATTAGAGGCGTAAAGCTTTTAAAGGCTCGTTACGAGGAGGTTGCTGATCCTGCCCAGAAGAAAGTCTTAGTTGACTCACTGATGATGATTTACGACCTCCGTATTACCCATTTTGATAAAAAGGGTATGGTTCTTGGCCAGAAGGCTGAAGATTTATTTACCCTTGCACCGGACCGTTACGAGGAGGCTTTTAACATTGCCAAGGAGGCTATTAGCATTGAAAAGGCTAATTCAAACCCATCAACACTCTTTGCCTATGTTTCAATTGCAAAGGCTATGTACGACAACAAAAAGTTGACTGCCGATCAGGTAATTGAACTTTACTCACAGGTGAGCGACTATATTGATGCTCAGGTGACAGCGAACCCCAGCGATGATAAAGCAAAACAGGCTAAGGATGGAATTGATGCTATTTTTGCAGGCATGGGTGTAGCTAACTGCGATAACGTTATTGCTCTTTTTGAGCCCCGTTTTAAGGCTACTCCAGAGGATGTAAACCTTTGCAAAAAAATTCGCTCGCTGATGTCGGCAAATAGGTGCACTAGCCACCCACTATACTTAAATGCCAGCATACAAATTTTTAAGGGTGAGCCTAATGCTGATTTAGCCCTTGATATTGCCAGGCTGGAGTACGAAGCAAAGAATGCCCGGGAGGCAGAAAAGTACTACAATGAGGCAATTAACCTTGAATCGGTTGTAGAAAAGAGAGCCAACATTTACTATGAACTTGCACTGCTCACTTTCACTGAACTTAAGAATTTGCCCAAAGCCAGAGAAATTGCATTAAAGGCCATTGAGGAAAATCCCAACATGGGTAAAGCCTATAAACTGATTGGCGATATATATGCCAGCGAGCGCAACTGTGGCAGCAACGATTTTGAAAAGAAGACTGTTTACTGGGTTGCAGTGGATAAATACATTAAGGCAAAGCAGGTTGATCCTGAACTTACCGATGCGATGGATAACCTTATAAGCACTTACAGCCAATACTACCCCTCAAAAGAGGACATCTTCTTCTACGATTTAAAGGTTGGCGATTCATACACAGTAGGATGCTGGATTAATGAGCGTACAACTGTAAGGGATAGAAAGTAAAAATGATTAGGCTAAACATAAAAGTATTTAAGAATATGGTAGTCCTCACCCTGGTGGGGGCTACTTCTTTATTTTTCGTTTCTTGTAAGGGCGATTCTGAGGCTATAGTTTACCTTTCCGATATAAAAACTACACCCGGTGTTACAGCCTATAATTCAGAGGTAGTTTACACTGAGGGGGGTAAAGTGGTTTTAAAAGTAATAGCCCCTGAAACGGTTTACTACCAGTTTGCCGATGAGCCCTACACCGAGTTTCCTAAAGGGATAACAGTTTACACTTACGATAATGAGTTAAAGCAGGAGTCGAGCCTTACAGCAAACTATGCCATTTACTACGAAAAGAAATTGCTTTGGCAGGCAAAGAACAACGTAGTGGCTAAAAACAGGAAGGGCGAACAGCTTTACACGGAAGAACTTTACTGGGATCAGAATAAACGCATCATTTATACTAACGTTAATGTTAAAATTAATAGCGTTAGCGGCATTATATATGGAAAGGGAATGATTGCCGATGAAAATTTTGATAACTGGGAAGTTAAAGAGCCCTACGATGGCGAGTTTGAGGTTGACCAGTAATAATTAAATCGTTTAAAGCATTTAAGGGTTGTATTGACATACAATCCTTTTTTTGTACCTTTACCTATTGTAAACCATACATACTTTGTACATGAATAAGTTGGCATTTATCCTAGAGTTAATCTGGCTTGCCCTTGCCCTATTTTGCTTGGGTATGGGAATTTGGGCTACCTACAAAACTGGATTTAGCAACAGCTACATGTTTCTTGTAATGGCTTTAGTTGCTTTACTCATGTATTTTCTGCGACGAAGCAGGCGAAAGAGACTGGAGAATCAACAGTAAAAGATGGGAACACAGCTACTGGTAATAGCGGTTGCTATTTTGTTTTCGGCTTTCTTTTCGGGTGTTGAGATAGCTTTTCTATCATCAAATAAGTTACGCTTTGAGCTGGAACGGAAGCATGGCCGTTTAACCTCTCGAATTCTCGATATCTTTTATCGGAACAAGGAACAGTTTATTGCCACCATGCTGGTAGGCAACAACATCACCCTGGTAATTTATGGTATTGTAACAGCAAATGTTTTAACGCCACTACTTGGACCGTTAAATCAGTTTCCCATGTTGCTTTTGCTTACCCAAACGCTTATTGCAACATTGGTAATATTACTTACAGGTGAGTTCCTTCCAAAATCAATATTTCGTCAGTACGCCAATGCCTTACTTAATTTATTTGCAATACCTATATTTATTTTTTACGTACTGTTCTATCCGGTTAGTAAATTTGTTTCCTGGCTTTCGTACTGGATAATTCGTTTGGCTTTTAGGATGAAAATAAATATTGGCGAGGAACAACGAATTTTCAGTAAGGTTGACCTAGACCATCTTGTGGAACAGGCCACCTCAGCTGACGATAGTGGTGATGAGCAGGAACTGAAATACTTTCAAAAAGCACTCGATTTTTCTGAGGTGCGGATTCGCGATTGCATGATTCCCCGTACCGATATTGAGGCAATTGACATAGACGATTCTGTAGAGCAGCTTAAAAAGTTATTTGCTGAAACTATGTATTCACGTATCCCGGTATATCGCGGCTCAATCGACAACATCATTGGTTATGTCAACTCAAAATCGCTTTTCCTAAAACCCAACTCCATAAAGGAGTGTATTATTGATGTCGATTTTTTCCCTGAAACCATGAAGGCCAATGAACTACTAACCCACTTCATTAAAGCCCATAAAAGTATAGCGATTGTGGTTGACGAGTTTGGAGGAACATCGGGATTGGTTACCATTGAGGATATCATTGAAGAAATTTTTGGTGAAATTGACGATGAACACGATTTAAACGAGCTGGTTGAGAAAAAGCTTTCCGATAAGGAGTACATCCTTTCAGGGCGCGTTGAGGTATCGCATGTTAATGAGGCTTATGGGCTTGGCATTCCTGAATCGGACGAGTATGAGACTATAGCCGGATTCATTCTTCACCACTACCAGAGTTTACCAAAACCTGGCGATTCGTTAAAAATCCAAAACTTTGAGTTTAAAATTCTAAGGGTGAATAAAACGCGAATCGACCTGGTTCGGTTGGTTATTGACTAGGTTACTACTGGTTTTTAACGGTTGTTAAAAAATTATCAGGCAGTTAAACTGCTTATTGTTGAAAATTACTATATTCGTGGCTCGAAAAATATTATTGTACCTTAAAATATACTTGTAGATGGCAACACTTGAAAGAATTAGAAACCGTGCAGGCGTATTGGTTTCTGTAGTAATTGGATTGGCTCTTTTTGCCTTTATACTTGGCGATTTTATTACATCGGGAGGAGTGTTCTTTAATCGCTCACAAATGGAAATTGCCGAGATAGCCGGTAGTTCTATATCCTACGAGGAATACCAGGCTAGGGTTAGCGAAAATGAGAATTTACAGAAGCTTTTCTCGCAACAATCATCGCTTAACGAGCAACAAATGCTTCAAATCCGTGAACAGGTTTGGCAGGATCTGCTTAGGGCTAATATTCTCCAACCCGAATATAAGCGTTTAGGGCTTGTGATTCATGAGGACGAACTTTTTGACATGGTTCAGGGAAGGAACATACACCCATTTATCAGTCAACAGTTTGGCGACCCTCAAACCGGCGAAGTGAACAAAGCGTTTCTTACAAACTTCCTTCAGAATTTGGATAGAGACCCAAGCGCTAAAGCATACTGGTTATTCATTGAGAATGAAATACAGAAAGATAGATTATTCAACAAATACCTTACTTTAGTCCGTAAAGGATTAGGCGTTACCTCGCTTCAAGCCAAACGTGCTGTAAACGACCGAACCAGCAAGGTTAACTTTGATTATGCTGTTGCCTCGTACCAATCAATATCTGATTCGCTGGTAACGGTTACCAATAGCGATATTAAGGCATACTACAAGTCGCACCAGAACGACTACAAGCAAACTGCTTCGCGCGATATTGAGTACGTTGTGTTCCCCATTCTTCCCTCGGAAAGCGATGTAAACGATGCAGAAGCATGGATACAGAAGGCTTTGCCCGATTTTATTGCCGCTTCCGATCCCGCTCAGTATGTTACCCTGAATTCCGACTCAAAATTCGATTCTAAGTATTATAAGGCTTCGGAATTACCTGAGAATGTTCGGGCATGGGCTTTTTCAAAACCAGTTGGAAGTTTGTTGGAGGTTTATCGCGATGGCGATAGCTTCAAGGCTTCGAGGTTGGTTGATGTTAAAATGATGCCCGACAGCGTAAAGGCTCGCCACATACTTATAGGTTTGAGAAGTCAATCCGCTGAGGAGCGCGAAAAAGCTAAAGCCAAGGCCGACAGTATTATGAACGTTTTAAAACGCGGTGGTAGTTGGGAGCAGTTAGCAGCTAAACATTCCGACGATCCCGGTTCAAAGGACAAGGGCGGTGATTTAGGTTGGTTCCCCAGTGGTATGATGGTTCCCGAGTTCGATGAGGCTTCGTTCAGCAGCAACAAGGGTGAGATTAAGGTTGTAGAAACCCAGTTTGGGTTCCATGTACTTCAGGTTGTTGATAGGGGCAAGGAGGAAAAGAAAGTACAAATTGCCACCCTGGAACGCAAAATTGTTCCTAGCTCTTATACAACATCGCAGGTTTACAATAAAGCTGCAGCTTTTGCAGGGAATAACCGTGATTACGACAAATTTGCAACTGCAGCCGATCAGAACAAGTACACCCGTCGCGTTGCAAACAATCTATTGCAGAACGACAGAAGTATTGCCGGATTAGAGCAACCTCGGGAGTTAATCCGTTGGGCTTTCCGCTCCAAAAAAGGCGATGTTTCAGATGTAATGCAGTTTGGCGATAATTACGTTGTAGCCGCCCTTACGGCTGTCCGCGAAGAGGGTATTGCACCGTTAAAACAGATTGCATCCGATGTAAAAGTTCGTGTTATTCGCGAAAAGAAGGCTGAACTTCTGATGGACAAGGTTAAGAAAGCCATGAGCGACAAAACCGACATCTATGATGTAGCTCAGGCTATTGGCGTAAATGTTGAGAAGGCCGAGAATGTATCGTTCAGCTCATTGACTCTACCCTATGCTGGTATTGAACCAGCAGTAATTGGAGTTGCCTCAGTATCGGCTGAAGGTAAGCTAGCAGGGCCGGTTAAGGGTAATAATGGTGTGTTTGTGCTTACCGTTACCTCATCGGTTAAGGAGGAGGGCGATGCCAATGCCGAAAAGTATAGGATTGCAAACATGTATCAATCACGTTCATACTATGAAGTATTTGAGGCCTTAAAGAACAATGCTGGCGTAGTTGACAAAAGGTACAATTTCTACTAAAATCTTTATTATAGTTGCAAACGGGAGGGGAATATTATATTCCCCTCCTGTTTTTTATTAGGTAAAACAATAAATTCTATCCCTTCAACGCTTATTATTACAACAAAATATCCGAGACTAGTCATTTGAAAAATTCAATTTACGAATTTGGGATTATACTAAACCAGTAGACCGAGTAATACAATAAGCATTTATCTCTTATGAAACGCTATACCTCGTTAAGCATGACAAATTAATTCAAAGTCTAACAGTATTATGGATTAGTTAAGAATAGTTTGACTCGTATTAGTATTATTCGTAACTTGATCAGTCTTTTAAATAGGAATTATTAACATTGATTGAAGTAAAAAAGGGGAATATGAAAACTAGTAGATTCTTAAAATCACTGTTTATTGTTGGTTTGGCTGGACTGGGAGGGTGTTACGATTTCTCGCAGTTCGATAACATCAAGGTTGAACCCATTTCGCCTAAAATGGTTGTCCCGGTGGTTAAGTCAACCATTTCGTTCAACGATATTGTTGAGCGAGAGGATGCTAATACAATAATATTTACCAAACCTGGCGATACCCGGTTTTTTATAGCATTCAGGGATACTATGGATTTGTTTAACGCAGCCGATAGGTATTCGTTTCCGGATTTCAACTTTACCAAGCAGTATCAGCTCGATGCAGGTGAAGTCCCGGGAGTTCCTGTGCCCGCAGGAGAAACATGGGGACCATTTACAAAGCAATACACTGAAACATACAATAGCATTGCTGGAGCTGAAGTAAAGTTAGTAAAGCTTTCGGCTGGAAATATTAACATGGTTGTTACCAATAATTTCCAGAACAGCATTAGCGCAACTATCCGGTTCCCTTCCATACGTGACCAATTAGGGAACCCTCTAGTTTTTGTAATGGCTACTACTCTTCCCGGCCAAACCTTCATTAACAACCAAGATTTAGAGGGCTACTCCCTAAATCTTACCAGTGGATCCCTGTATAATACCCTTACGGTTGAGGTAGAATTGACTATTCATTCGCTGGGTAATCCAATTTCTGTATCGGATGATGCTAATATCCAAATATCAATTACAGGTTTGGATTTTGATTACTTACAGGGTAAACTAAATGAGACATTTCCCTTGAACGAGATCAATTTAACCCTCGATGCTTTTAGAACATCGATTGATGCCGACTTTTCCCTTTCGGAACCAAAGCTTACCATGACTTTTGAGAATTTATTTGGCATACCACTTGCATTCAGCACTGTTAACTTTGATGCCTCAAATACTAACACCAGTATACAGGTTAGCCTTGTGAATGAGGGAGTCCCACCAACCGGGTCGTTGCTCCTTACTCAGCCCAACAACATTAAGTATTTAACCTCGTTAACACAACAGCAACCCGAGGTTGACTTAAAATACGTTGATCGTAACAATTCAAACCTTGAGGATTTTCTGGCCATAGCACCCAATGAGATACTAATCAGCCCAACGGTAACCGTTGGTGATCCCACTACCAATCACGATTACTTTGTTCGCAAAACTTCAACACTAAGAATGATAAACGAGATTGAATTTCCCCTTGCCGGCTGGGTTGATAATTTAGAAATTTGTGATACCCTAGAGGTTGAACTACCCGATTTGGAAAAGGATTTAAAACTTGTAAACGATAACGCTCTTAAAATAAGGTTGAAGTTTAAGTTTATCAATAGCATTCCATTTAATATTTATATTCAAGGATACTTTCTGGACGATGCTAACACATTACTTACCCAGCTTTACGACGAGGCTTCGGAGCTGATGCTGGTTAAAAGCTCTGCAATAAATCCAACGACAGGTAAAACATCAACCCCCACAACTCATTGGGCTTACATCGATATAAGCAAGAGCAAGTACGATCAAATGAAAAACGCAACCAATCTGGTTATTCAAGCCCGAATGCAAACCGGAGGTAACACCCACCAAAATGTAGTTGTGGAATCAACCAACACCCTTGAAACAATGTTTAGCGTTGAGTTAGAGGGTAATGTGGATTTAAATAATTAGTATTCAGAAATATATGACTCCAATGAAACGATATATTTTTTCCACATTCATTTTATTTACCTCACTGCTGGCAAAAGCCCAGCCCGAGGTAACCCTGCCATACATGCGTAATGTGTTTCAGGCATCGTTTGTAAACCCTACCGTAATGCCCGAGCATACCTTTAGCATGGGATTTAGCGTATTTGGTCAAGCCATAAGCAATGGTTTTCAGCCAAAGAGTTTCATGAACTATCGGAGCGATACGATGTATGTTAACCTTAACAGCCTTTTGGGCGATATGAACGATAAAAATTTAATCTATGTTGGGGAAAACGTCGATATCTTTCATATACGTGTGAAAGGGAAATCGTCCTTTACCTGGTTTGCCATGCGTCAGAACGCAACAGTAACACTCCAGTATCCACGTGAACTTTTTAGCTTAGCTATTGAGGGGAATAAGCAGTTTGTTGGCTCAACCTTGGATTTATCCAACCTAAAATCGGATGTTAGCGTTTACAACGAGTACACCATTGGATACCTTAAAGATTTACCCCAATGGACTTTTGCAGGAAGGGTAAGTTTGCTGCAAGGTTTAGCCAATATCAGTTTTAATCCCAAAGTAATGCAGGTTGAAATTGATACTGCCATGTATGCTCATACTGCTACTGCCGACGGTCAACTCCGTACCTCGGGCACACCTAAAAACAGTGAAGGCGATATCAGTTTTGATAATGTTGATGACCAATGGGTTACCAATAGGCTTACTGGTTTTGGGAACATGGGGTTTGCCATTAGTGGAGGCGCAACATACAAGTTCGATGAAAGGATGAAACTATCCTTTGGGTTTTCCGATATAGGATTTATAAAATGGAAGGATGAAATTCAAACATATACCCTTAAAGGAACCACCAAATTTGAAGGTTTAGATATTCTTGGCGATTTCCTGAGAGGAAACGATGTTGACGTTGACTCGTTACTACAGAAAATGGAAGACGATTTTACCCGCGATACCGTAGCGGTTTCCTACACCACTTGGTTAAATCCTAAGTTTAACTTTTCGGCCACTTACGATTTAACCCGAAGGACAACCCTTGGCCTTACCTTTGCAACATTTTATAATAAACGATTATACCCTTCAATAACGCTTGGTGTTTCTCAGGGCATTGGCCGCTTCTTCCAGCTAGTAGGAACAGCTTCAATTTACCAAAGATCCATACCCAACCTGGGGGTAGGAATTGTAATTAAACCAGGGCCTTTGCAGCTATTTGTTGTAGCCGATAATCTGTACCTGGCAATTGACCCGCTGGCATTCACCAACGCCAATGTGAGGGTAGGAATCAATTTTGTTTTTGGCAGGGTTAATCCACCTCAAGGGTTGCCTTACCGCTAATTTTCCAAATACCGATTATTCAGCAATTATTCAATTTAAAGGTAAAAGCGATGAAACTAAAAGTTGTAAGCAGAATCCTCATAACACTCAGCATAATTAGTTTTGGTTCCAAGGTGTTTGCACAAACCGGTTTTACTCCACAAAAGCTAAGTGGCGAAATTAATACAGGGTATGCTGAAATCAATCCAATACTAAGTCCCGATGGGAAAACCCTTTATTTCACAAGGGTAAATCACCCCGAGAATAGGTTTGGCGAAGTCGATAGTCAAGATATTTGGTGCACAACATTGAACCCCGATGGCACATGGAGCGAAGCTAAACGCTTACCCAATACCATTAACCTTGGTCGTTACAATGCAATTTTTGGCATACTCGATGATGGTAAAACGTTTGTAATCAATGGCCATTACACTGAGAGTGGAAAGTACTGGACAGAAAGAGGCCTATCAGTAATTGAGAGGATTGATGAAAACACATGGGGTACGCCCAGGCCGTTGAATGTGAAGGGATTTACCAGGATGAACAAGGGTTTAACAACAACTGCATACCTTACCCCCGATGGGAAATATTTACTTACGTCGTTCAGTAAGCGTGCCGGTGGGAAAAATCATTCAATCTACCTTTCGGTAAAGGAGGGCGATGGATACTCTAAGCCCCAAAAGGTTAAAATTGGTGATGGGAACCTCGGCGAAAGCTATGAGGCGCCATTCCTAAGCAAGGATGGCAATGCGCTTTTCTTCAGCTGTAAGGTTGATGGGAACAACAATATATACATGGCTAACCGAACGGACGATACTTACCTAAACTGGTCGACGCCCACTGCCCTGAACGATACCATTAATACACCGGGTTGGGAAAACTACTACCGTTTAAACGCTAAGGAAAGTTGGGCCTACTACTGCTCATCAAGTTCAAAGAAGGAGCATTCGGAAATTATGCGGGTAAAGATTTACGAAGAGTTCCCCTACGTAAAGTTAACCGGGCTTGTAATGAACAAGGCCGAGGAGAGTCTTATGCTTGCCGATACCGGATACAACATTCTTGTTAATGGGAAAAAGTCGGATAGCTTAAAAATTGATAGGGCCTCAGCTTCGTATGAGCTACTTATTCCCTTTGGAAAAAAACATTCCTTACTTCCTGAGCTGGCTAACTGGGTGGGCATCCCCGATACATTGGATTTAACTGCCGTTAAGGAATACTCTGAAATGTCAAAGAATTTATACCTGCAGCCCATACCATTAGTAAGGATTTACGGTAAGATAATAAATACTCGAACTGGACTCCCTATTAACCCTGAAATGAAATACCAGATTTTGGTAAATGGGGTTACAAGCGATTCGGTAAAGTATGAGGCCGAAATAGCCAAATACGGTATGACCCTACCATTAGGAAACAGGTATATACTCTCCCTTAACTTGCCCAACTTTACAAGTAAAACCGATACTATTGATGTAACCAATGCAAAGTACTATACGGAGAAACAGGTTGATTTTTATGCCACAACAGTACCCTGGGTTGAGGTGAATGGGGTTGCGCTCGATAATTCAACCTTTACGCCAATAATTGGGGCTTCAGCACCAAAACTTAAGATTAATGGTTCAACTGCCGATAGCGTTAGCATCGATCCAGTAACCGGTGAGTTTAAGGTACGATTGCCTTTTGGAAAGAAGTACGTTACAGCAATTGAGTCAAAGGATTACAATCCGTTAGATAATCAGCTCGATTTAACCGGTTACGTTGAGTTTACCCAGGTTAAGCATGAGGTTTACGCTGAGCGTAAAGATGCTAACATGGCAATACTAAGCGGTAAAGTTATTAACTTGAAGACAGGACAACCCCTTGAAAAAGAGGTGCCCGTGAAGCTGAAGGTAAACGGAACTGAAACCAGAGGATTTATTTACGACTCCACATCGGCAAGCTATACCTTGAAGTTGCCAGTTGGTGTGTCATACGACGTTCTGCCTTCCGTTAAAAACTTTTACAATAAGTACGAGCAGGTTGACCTAACCAAAGTGAAAAAGGGAACTAAAATTGCCAAGAACTTTTACGTAACTCCAATTGAGGTTGGTCAATCAGTTAATATTGACTTCATCTACTTTGACGTTGGTAAAGCAACCCTGAAACCACAGTCGTTCCGCTCACTAAATGCCCTGGTTGAGTTCCTAAATGAATATCCCAATGTAATTGTTGAAATTGGTGGACATACCGATAATACGGGATCGGCTGTTGTTAACCAGCGGCTATCCGATGCCAGGGCAAAATCCGTTGCCGATTATATTATAAAAATGGGTATTCCTAAGGATAGAATTACATCCAAGGGATACGGCCCAAGCAAGCCCAAAGCAAGCAATGCAACCGCCAAAGGACGTGCAGAAAACCGCAGGGTAGAGTTTACAATTGTAGGCATTTAATTAAATAATATGTAATTTAGGTGGATACTAATTTGTGTCCACCTATTTTTCCCATGATGGCATTTAATCTAAAATACCTGCTAAGCTGTATGGTTGCCCTGCTGGCATTAGTAAATCCAATACAGAAGGTATTTGTTATGACCACCCTACAGGCTCAGTTTGATGAGGCAAAAACTCGGTTTATTGCCACTAAGGCTACACTTACAGCGTTTATTGTCTTGATATTCTTTCTGCTTTTAGGCGAATTGGTATTTAGCTATGTATTTCATGTTGAGCTATATGCTTTTCAAATTACATCGGGCATAGTGCTTTTTTACAATGGAATAAATGGATTGCAGAAGGGCACTTTCATACGAGTTGATTCAGGCGTAAACCTTAAGGATATAACGGCGGTTCCAATAGCCATTCCGATGATTGCTGGGCCCGCCACCATTACTGCAGCGGTTACTTTCCCAGCACACTACGGTCACACCAATACCATTGTATCAATGGCGGTAGCCTTGGGGGTAAACTTCCTTTTCATGTATTACTCAAGGCCAATAGGAAAGGCCCTTAACCGGTTCAACCTGATGGGCCCGCTTGTGCGTATATTCGGGCTCATTGTTGCTACCATTGGTGTACAGATGATGCTTAGCGGAATAGCTAGCTTTTGGATTTCAATCCGATAGATTGCAGTATCAGGAAGAATGTAGAATAACCATACTTGGGTTTTATTATATTTGCACTTAAATTTATTACGAAGTGCAGCAAAACCTAATCGACATCGATAATGTAATTGCCTCCAAAAGTCCTCGACTTCAAAGGGCATTACCCCGTTTTATAATTCGGTACCTTAAACGAATCATTCATCAGGATGAGATTAATGAGGTGCTTCTGAATCATGGCGATAAGCAGGGAGTAGATTTTATTGACGAAGTGCTTAAGGTTATGCAGGTGACCTATTCGGTAAAAGGAATTGAAAATCTTAAGCCCGATGGTAGGTACTTGTTTGCCTCGAACCACCCCCTTGGAGGTCTGGACGGGATGATTCTCATTCATCTTTTGGGTAAACGTTACCCCGAAGTAAAATTCCCTGTGAACGATTTGCTAATGCATATTAATCAGCTACATAACATATTCATACCCATTAATAAGCATGGTGCGCAGGGCTCCCAAAATGTAAAGTTGATGGACGCTACCTTTGCATCCGATGCACAGGTACTTTACTTCCCGGCAGGCCTATGCTCTCGCAAGCAGCATGGCCGAATTGAGGATTTGGAGTGGAAAAAAAGCTTTATTGTAAAAGCAATTCAGCATAAGCGCGATGTGGTGCCCGTTTTCTTTAGTGGCCACAACTCCAATTTCTTTTATAATTTGGCAAAGCTCAGAACTTTTTTAGGAATAAAGGCAAATATAGAGATGCTTTACCTTGTTGATGAGATGTTTAAGCAAAAAGGCAAACGCATTGCTGTAATAATAGGGGAGCCAATTCCCTGCACCACTTTCGATAGTTCTAAATCTCCAGCTGAATGGGCAAAATGGGTTAAATCGGTAGTTTACGAGTTGGGAAAAATGAACTTTAATAAATTTTAACCGACATGAAACAAATTATTGAACCGGTTGACAGGGAGCTGCTCCTTGCGGAGCTTACCCCCGATAAACTTGTTAGGCATACCAATAACGCAAACAACGAGCTCTACATATTTACAGCCCACAATGCCCCAAACCTGATGCGTGAGGTTGGACGGTTAAGGGAACTCACATTCAGATCGGCAGGTGGTGGAACCGGTGAGGAGGTAGATATCGATGAGTACGACACCTGCGAAAATTGTTACAAGCAGCTTATTGTATGGGATCCCCATGAAAAGGAGATACTTGGTGGCTACCGCTTTCATAGCGTTGATCCCTCTAAAGGCGAGGAGATAAATCTATCTACCAAACATTTGTTTCACTTTTCCAATAAGTTTATTCAGGAATATATGCCTCAAATGATTGAGTTGGGTCGATCATTTGTTCAGCCTAAATATCAATCACTTTCCCTTAGCGGAAAGGGATTGTATGCGCTCGATAACCTTTGGGATGGCCTGGGAGCACTCATTGTGCTAAATCCTCATATCAGGTATTTCTTCGGCAAGGTTACCATGTATCGCACGTACAATGTTGAAGCACGTAATATTTTGCTTTACTTTTTTGAAAAGTATTTCAGGGATGCTGAGAACCTGGTAACACCAATTCATCCAATTGAGGTAAATATCGATAGGCAGGCTATGGCCCAGGTTTTTACTGGTAAGAATTATGAAGAAGACTACAAGATTCTGTCCAAAAAAATACGCGAGTTTGGTGAGCGAATTCCACCCCTTATCAACTCATACATGAACCTAAGCCCATCCATGAAAGTGTTTGGTACGGTTATTAATCCTTACTTTGGCGATGTTGAAGAAACTGCCATTCTCATAACCATTCCTGATATTTACCAGCATAAGGTTGAGCGGCATATATCAACCTTTATAAAGAAGTTAAAGGATAAGTACCACTTGGGTTTAAGGTGGGGGAAGGATTCAAAATAACCCTGAAAGTTAAACCTCTACTATTTATCCTTTTTTTTATCCTTTAACCTTTATCCTTTAACCTTTATCCTTGTCAATACGCCCTCTGATTTCGGCCCTCAATAAAGTTGATAAACGAATTGTTTACCACTCGGTTTCCACCGGGGGTGGGGTAGTCGCCTGTAAAGTACCAGTCGCCTTGGTCGTTAGGGCAAGACTTGTGTAGATTTTCAATGGATTGGTAAACTATTTTTATTTCTGCCTTTACATCCTTTGGGGTAAGAAGCTGAGCAATTTTTTGCGAAATCTGCTCATCGGTAAACGGGCGGTAGATCTCCTTTACATAGTTAATTATTTGCTCCTTGGGCAGGTTTTGTTGCTCCTTGCACTTGCGGTAAACGCTATTAATAACACCCTCTTGGCCGGTTTCCTTAAGCAACTCAATAGCTGCACGGAAGGCCACAAAATCGCTAAGTTTAGCCATGTCAATTCCGTAGCAATCGGGGTAGCGGATTTGTGGCGACGATGATACAACAATTATGCGGGCAGGATTAAGCCTGTCAAGTATTCGGAGAATGCTTTCACGAAGGGTTGTCCCTCGAACAATTGAATCGTCAATAACCACTAAGTTATCAACTCCGGGACGAAGAGTTCCATAGGTAATATCGTAAACGTGACCAACCAGATCTTCGCGACCTTTATCCTGCGCAATAAAGGTGCGTAGCTTCACGTCTTTTACAGCAATTTTTTCTACCCTTAGGCGAGTAGATATTATTTCATCGATATCCTTTTCGGAGAGGTTAGCCCCTTTTTCCAGAATTCTGCGTTTCTTTTCGTTCTTTATATAGTCTTCTACGCCCTTTACCATCCCAAGGAAAGCCGTTTCGGCAGTATTGGGGATATAGGAAAAAACAGTATTCTCATGGTCGTAGTTAATGGCTTTAAGGATGGCAGGGGTTAAAAATTCGCCTAACCGTTTGCGTTCCTGGTAAATGTCCTTATCGGTTCCCCGTGAGAAGTAGATCCGTTCAAACGAGCAGGATTTTCGTGCTTGGGGTATTCTTATTTCCTCGTGTAGTATTGTACCATTGCGCTTAATTATAAGCGCATAGCCGGGCTTAATTTCTTTTACATCGTCGGTTGAAATGTTAAGCACAGTCTGAATAACCGGGCGTTCCGATGCAACAACAGCTATCTCATCGTTGGCATAGTAGAAAGCCGGACGAATTCCCCATGGGTCACGAACCACAAACGCATCGCCATGGCCTATAAGGCCAGCCATAGCATAACCACCGTCAAAATCTTTAGTGGATGCCTGAAGGATTTTTGCAACATTTATGTTTTCTGCAATTAGCTTGCTTATCTCAATGTTGGGATGACCATCGTTTTTGTACTGCCGGAAAAGCTGCTGGTTTTCCTCGTCGAGGAAATGTCCAATTTTTTCAAGTACGGTAACCGTATCGGAGTAGTCGCGGGGATGCTGGCCTAAATCGACGAGCTTTTTGAAAAGCTCATCCACGTTTGTCATGTTGAAGTTACCAGCTAGGACAAGCGTACGCGATTTCCAGTTGTTGTCGCGCATTACCGGATGAACATAATCAATGGAGTTATTACCAAAGGTTCCGTAGCGCAGGTGTCCCAGGAATAGTTCCCCGGCAAACGGAATATTTTCCTTGGCAAAAACCGGATCGTTTAGCAGTTCGGGTTTCGATGAGTACTTATTGATCCCTTTGTTAACAGCATCAAAAATATCCTTGATGGGAGTTGAAGAGTTTGAGCGTTCCCTATCGATATACTTTTTGCCCGGGGCAAGGTCGAACTTAATGGTGGTTAACCCTGCACCGTCCTGCCCACGGTTATGTTGCTTTTCCATAAGCAGGTAAAGCTTGTGAAGTCCGTATCGCCAGGTACCATACTTAAGCTGGTAGTACTCCAATGGTTTAAGCAACCTAATCAGTGCAATCCCGCATTCGTGTTTAATCTGCTCGCTCATATCTTCCTAAATTATTCAATTAAAAAAGGTAGATAGAATCTACCTGAAGTTTTATTGTTTAAATCGATTTACAAACTGAAAAACATGCTGGGCAATTGAATTGGCATTAAGACCGTACTTCTGCAACAACTCAGCAGGTGTTCCTGATTCGCCAAAACAATCGGGCATGCCAATTATCTTCATGGGGACAGGGTATTCCTGCGAAAGCACTTCAGCCACTGCGCTGCCAAGTCCTCCATGAACCTGATGCTCCTCAACTGTTACAACACGCTTTGTTGCTTTAGCAACATCAACCAATAGCTGCTTATCAATAGGTTTGATGGTATGAATGTTTACCACCATGGCATTAACACCCTGCTTGGCAAGATGCTTTGATGCCTCGAGTGCCTCCCACACCATGTGACCGGTGGCTACTATTGCAACATCGGTTCCTGCTTTTAGGACTTGTCCCTTACCAACCTCAAACACCTGATTGGGCTCGGTAAAATTGGGCACTGGTTCGCGTCCGAAACGGATGTAAACCGGCCCTTCAACCTGCCTGATGGCGGCAAGGGTGGCAGCCTTTGCCTGGTTGGCATCGGCTGGTGAAATTAGTGTGATATTTGGGAGCGAACGGATAACTGCAATATCCTCAAGGGCTTGGTGTGTTGCACCATCGGGGCCAACCGATATTCCGGCATGGGCGCCACCAATTATTACTTTAACGTTATTGTAGCAAATTGAAATTCTTATTTGATCGGCAGCACGGAATGCTGCAAAAACGCCGTATGTAGAAAAGACAGGAATCTTATTGGTTAATGCTAACCCAGCCGCAACAGCGGCTATATTTTGTTCAGCGATACCAAAGGAGAAGAACCTCTCGGGGAAACGTTCGGCAAAAAGATTCAATCCAACCGAGGAGGTGATATCGGCCCCAAGCACAACCAGGTTGGGGTATTCCCCACCGGCTTCGGCAACTCCTTCACCAAATCCCAGGCGGGTAGCTTTATCACCTTTATTTATATACTCACCCATGGATTAGTTCGTGGTAATATTTTTCTAATTCTTCCAAGAATTTCTCTGCCTCCTGCGTGGTTGGGGCTTTACCATGCCAACGGTAATCGCCTTGAATGGAATTAACACCAAAGCCCATTTGGGTTTTAGCAATAATCACTTTAGGTTTGCCAGTGATGTTGCGGGTTTTACCAAAAACATCAATTAGCTCATCAATACTATTGCCATTGCATTCAAATACGTGCCACCCAAATGCCTCCCATTTAAGTTTAAGGGGCTCAAGTTCCATTACTTTATGGGTGTAGCCATCAATCTGACAGAAATTTCGATCAACAATGGCAGTCAGGTTATCGAGTTTGTAGTGTGCGGCGCTCATGGCAGCCTCCCAAACGGATCCTTCCTGTAGTTCGCCATCGCCATGCACAGAGTATACTTGCCATTTGGAATTATCAATTTTAGCGCTGAGCGCCATACCAACAGCAACCGATAACCCCTGACCTAACGAACCGGCTGAGAGTTCAATTCCAGGTAAACCGTGATCGCGTCCCGGATGGCCTTGTAGCCGTGAACCTAGCTTGCGTAAGGTAAGTAGTTCCTCATGCGGGAAGTATCCTGCATTGGCAAGCGTTGCATACAAAACTGGTGCAACATGACCAATGGAAAGGATTAGCCTATCGCGGTTAGGGTGGTTTGGTTCTTTAGGGAAATGGTTTAGGGTGTTAAAGTATAGAACGGTGAAAACATCGGCAAGTCCAAGTGAGCCTCCCAGGTGTCCCGATCCGGCGGCCGTCAGGCTTCGAATTACATCCTGGCGGATCTTTAGCGAAGTCTTTTGCAGTTGCCGGATTGCTGGTGTTGCCATACTAATTTAGAGGTGGAAAATTTATATGTTCGGGAATAATGAAAGCTTTGGGATAATCCTTGATAATCTGGTTGTAAAACTTGATAGCCTCTTCGCGCGAGCGGTAATCGCCCACTGATACCTTCCAGTATGGGTTTTGGTAATTCTGGTACACAGGCACTCCAGGATATTTTTCCATAAAGGCCTGCATTATATCTTCAGAATTTTTCCGGGCAAACTGTCCGAGCTCAAAGAATATTCGAATCCTGTACCCTTCCATCCCCGGCGATTTGGCATTATGCAAGTAGCGAATGTTGTGGATTTGAGTAATTGATTCGCTCTGCCTGATAGTTACTGTACCTTCTCCAGCCTTGTGTGCTTGAAGCTCATTAACTATTGGTATGGGCGTGGTACCGTTTGTGTTTTGGGCAAAAATGCCAAAACTTAAACCGAGTAACACTAGGAGTAGGAAAATTTTCCTCATAAAGAGTATAATTTCGTTGCAAAAATAGCAAAAATTTATCTATGGCATTACAGCAGGTTGAACCGAAAGAGTATCGGTAATAACAAATTTCTTTTGGAATGAGTTGGCTAGCTCGCTTAGTGGCTGCCGGGGGATGTTAATTTTTTTTACAACCGGGAATTTTCCCCCTTTAATGTAGCCTTCAACCTCTATTACGCTAATCAGGTTTTTCCCTTCGCCTATAAGTTTAAATGCATCGGCTGGGGTACGGAGCACAATCTCTAATGGGACTTCATAATCTTTTCGACTTTTGCCCTCTATTTTCGATTTATGGCTACTCCTTAACTTTCCAAGTTCCCTATTGTTTAGCCAAGCTTTTAGGTGAATATCTTTTATTACAATTGATTTCCGGTTAGGGTTTTCAACATCGAGCGTTAGGTTTAGGAATATTACACCATCCTTCATCCCCCGAAATCTATACTCCTTAACACCATGAATATTTAAATCGTTGTATTTACCACAGCCTGCTAAAGCAAATAGTAAAATGGAAAGAAGTAAAATAAAAGAAAAATTCTTCATGCTTTATGTTTTAATTAGTAAGAGCAAATGTTATACCATACCCACAAAAGTAATATGATTGATTGGCCACGGTATACAGTGTATACTAAAAATAAAAAAAACTCCCCTGCATTGGGGAGTAAAAGGTTTTATTGTGTTTACTCGTTATCCATGGCAGCCATAACCTCATCGGTAAGCTCCAGGTTATGGTAAACCTGCTGAACATCGTCATTATCCTCTAGTTCCTCAACCAACTTCAGGAACTTCATTGCAGTATCCTTATCAACCGATTTGAAATCGTTAGGAATACGTTGCAGGCTGGCATTTTCCACCTCTATTTTCAGTTCCTCAAGCTTTTTATTCATTCTGCCAAAATCTTCCATTTCGGTAGTAACCACATAGAAATCACCATTGTCATCGATGTTTTGGGCCCCGGCATCAATAAGATCGAGTTCCACCTCATCAAGGTTGATTTTATCCTTTGCAATGGTAAAGATACCTTTTCGGCTAAAAAGGAATGCCAATGAACCGTTGGTTCCAAGGTTTCCCCCTTTTTTGGTCAGGGTTGAACGGACTGCACTAATGGTACGGTTGTTATTATCGGTTAGGCACTCAATAAAGATAGCAATCCCTCCTGGTCCATAACCTTCAAAGGTAAGTTCTTGCAAGTTTTCAGGATCTTTTTCAGCCTTAGAAATAGCCCGTATGATATTCTCCTTGGGCATGTTTACCCCTTTGGCGTTATTAATGGCAAGTCTTAATCGTGGGTTGCCCTCAGGGTCAGCCCCACCCTCCTTTACAGCAACGGATATTTCTTTAATAATTCTTGAAAATTCCTTTGAACGCTTGGCATCAAGTGCACCCTTCTTGCGTTTAATGGTTGACCATTTATTGTGTCCACTCATAGTTTTTTATTTTTGTCTCAGGTAAAGTGCAAAGTTAGCTACAAACTTGCGCTTTACAAAAATATTTAACCTCTATTGATTTGTATCACCTTATACACCTAAAGTAAAATATTCATAAATTCTTACCTTTGCAAAAAAATAAGATTTCCAATGGATTTTAATGCCGAAGATGCCAACATTTTTGAAAGTGCGCTGAGCGATGATAGTAGCCGCCCTAAGGTTTACATTGAAACCTATGGCTGCCAGATGAATGTGAACGATAGCGAGGTTGTGGCATCAATTCTAATAGCCAATGGATACGCAATAACTAGCAACATTAACGAAGCCGATGTTATCCTGATAAACACCTGCTCCATTCGTGAGAATGCTGAAACACGTGTGTTTGGACGAATTGATTTATTTGGGCAAGTAAAGAAGTCAAAGCCATCGGTATTGGTTGGGGTATTGGGCTGTATGGCTGAACGGCTAAAGGATCAGCTTTTAGAAGAAAAGAAAGTAGTTGATTTGGTGGTTGGCCCCGATGCTTACCGTGAACTACCGGTTCTGCTGCGTGCTGCCGAGGATGGTCAAAAGGGCATCAATGTTTTACTCTCCCGGGAAGAAACCTATGCCGATATTAGCCCTGTTCGGCTCGATAAAAATGGAGTTTCAGCCTTTGTTTCTATCATGCGTGGATGCAACAACATGTGTTCCTACTGTGTTGTACCTTACACACGTGGAGCAGAGCGAAGCCGCGATCCCCATACCATTGTAAGGGAGGTTCAGGAATTAGTTGATGCTGGTTACCGCGAGGTTACTCTGCTTGGCCAAAATGTAAACTCCTACCACTGGGAGGAGCAAAAAGGCCTAATCAAGCACAAGGTAAACTTTTCCGATTTGCTCGAAATGGTTGCCCTTGTCGACCCACGGTTAAGGGTTCGCTTTTCCACCTCACACCCCAAGGATTTAACCAATGAGGTGCTTTACACCATGGCCATGTACGAGAACATTTGCAACCATATTCATCTCCCCGTTCAATCTGGCTCCACCCGCATTCTTCAGCTAATGAACCGCAAGTACACCCGGGAGGATTACCTCGACAGAATAAAAGCTATACGCTCCATTATCCCCGATTGCTCTATATCAACCGATATTATAGCTGGTTTCTGCACGGAAACCGAGGTCGATCACGATATGACCCTCAGCATTATGCGTGAAGTGGGCTTTGACTTTGCATACATGTTCAAGTACTCCGAGAGACCTAACACAAAGGCTGCTCGCCAGCTAAAGGACGATGTGCCTGAGGAGGTTAAAACTCGCAGGTTAATGGAAATCATTGAATTACAAGGCAAACTTTCCGAACAAAGCAAGAAGAGCGATTTAGGCAAACGCTTTGAAGTGCTTATTGAAGGAGGATCCAAAAAGTCAAAAGATGAATTTTTTGGCCGAACCAGCCAGAATAAGGTTGTTGTATTCCCAAAGGAGAACCACAAAATTGGAGAGTTTGTATTTGTAGAGATAACTGACTGCACTCCGGCAACATTAATTGGTCGCATTGTGCAGGAGTAGACTATTTAATACGCTTTAGCCTTGCCATGTAAAACCCATCAAACCCTGTTTGGGATGGGGATAGGTTTTTTTCCTCTTCCAGTACAAAGCGGCCATTCATTTGCTCCAGGAACCATTTAACCTGCTCTTCATTCTCAGAGGGTAGAATACTACAGGTAGCATAAACCATACAGCCCCCAACCTTAAGCATTGACCAATACTTTTCAAGTATTTGTCTTTGAGTTTTTCGTAACTCAGCAATGTTTTCAGGAGTCAACCGCCATTTGGAGTCAGGGTTACGCTTAAGCACTCCCAAGCCCGAGCATGGGGCGTCAATCAGCAACCTATCGGCACTATCCTGTAAACGTTTTATCGTTTTTGTTGTTTCTATGGCTTTGGTCTCAACATTTGTAACCCCAGCCTTTCTTGACCTCCTTTTAAGCTCTTCAAGTTTCCATGGGGCAGTATCAAGGGCAATAATTCTTCCCTGATTATTCATGAGGCTTGCCAGGTGCAATGTTTTTCCACCATTCCCGGCACAAGCATCAATAACACGCATGCCCGGTTCCACATTTAAAAATGGAACTACTTGCTGCGATGAAAAATCCTGCTGCTCAAACATTCCAAGCTTAAATGCCTCGGATTTAAAAATGTTGGCCGATTCGGTTAGCAGTATGGCGTGGGTGTTGGGAATAATTTTTGTTTTATACCCCTCACGTTTTAAAAAATTATTAAGCTCTTGAACGTTCGTTTTTAAAAGGTTTGTTCTTAGGACTATTGGGGCTTTATGATTTAAGCTATGAATCTCCTTTGGCCATTTTTCGCCCAGTTCCTTAAAACCTAGTTCATCGAGCCAATCGGGAATAGACTCCTTTATTGCCCTATTATTTGAAAGCTGATTTAGTTTGTTCTGAAGCTTCTTTTTAAAATGTTTTGGAATCTTACGCTCCTCTGGAAATCCAAAGGGTGTTAGGGTTGTATAAATGGCTACAATGTTATGAGTGTGTGATCCGAATTTTGGAAATTCACTATCGTGCAGCTCGTTCAGCAACCTCCACCATCGTGTTGTTTCCTCCACAATAACTGCAAACTGGTACTTATCAAAGGGTTCCCATAATTTATTTTGAGCAATCCAGTACGATATTACCTGGTCTAAATTTCGATTTTGGTAAACAACCTCACCAAGGGCGCGACCTGCCGTTTCAAATACACTTCCCATAATATAAAAATTAAAGGCCGCAATTTACGGCCTTTTTATCGATAAAGAATGAAATTTAGAATTTATTTTGGTACTCAGGCTTTAGGGTTCCATCCTCATTGAACCATTCTGCCAAACCGTAGTAGGCTATTTTATCGTCCGGACGGGTGTACTTCAAAATCTTTTTTTCGTATTTTGTTAGTTTTGTAAGATTGGTTGCTACGGCCATACGGGTTCTGTCCTTTTCAACCTCGGGCAGCTGAAGTTTTTCAAGAGCTCCCACTGTAAGGTCCTTTGCCTGGAGCAATTTATCGTTCGATTTAAAAATATCGATAATTAAATTGTTCCATTTAATTTTTTCGCCACCAACGGTTGGTTTTAAACCCTTTCGTAACGATTTTGGTTTCCGTCCCCTTTTCTTGGGAGGCGATGTTTTAACTTTTTTCTTGGCTATTTTTTTACGACCTTTTTTTGGCTTTTCAGCTTTTGTTTCTGAGGCTACTTTTGGTTTCCTTCCTCTTTTCTTGGGCTCTTTTGTTTGGGCACTTTTATCGGCCTCGGCTGTAATTTTCTTGGGACGTCCTCTTTTTTTGGGGGCAGTGGGTTCTGCGGCTTCTTTTACTTTTGGT
>JAGPEQ010000006.1:64605-71270 GCA_018056955.1 Bacteroidales bacterium
TTTTGGTTTCCTTCCTCTTTTCTTGGGCTCTTTTGTTTGGGCACTTTTATCGGCCTCGGCTGTAATTTTCTTGGGACGTCCTCTTTTTTTGGGGGCAGTGGGTTCTGCGGCTTCTTTTACTTTTGGTTTGCGTCCTCTTTTTTTAGGAGCGGCAACTTCCTTTTCATCGCCTAAATCGCCCTTTTCAATTTTTCGCAAAATTGATTTTAAACTATCAATTCGTCGTTGTGCCCTGTCAATCTCTGATTGGTAAAGATCTTTTAGATCTTCAATCTCCTCTTTTGAGAGTGTAATTTTTTTCATGGTTGGTTAGTTTAGTGTTTTAACTCCTGATTTCTAATTATTTTGAATTGCAATTTAAAAACATTTTATTTTAAAATGCAAATATTTACAATAAATTGATTAAAAAATTTTATTTAATTATTTTTTCAATGTCCATAAAAACCAGAAAATGAAATATATAGGATAAGTTAACTTTCAAATGATCAAATTATTATTTGAAAATAAATTTTAGCTGGATTTAACTACTTTCCCTTCTTTATTAAGGTACTGCTAATGTTATATACGACCAATATTAATCCCAAATACCATGAATTAACAAATTCAAATGGGCTAATTTTAGAGGAATGAGTCGGAATGAACCTGAATGATTCGGAATGATTCGGAATAAGCTGAATATGATGGAGTTAGAGGAAGTTAAAGGAATGGTAAAAAGTGAACGGCTAAACCAAATGACCATGAATTAACAAATTCAAATGGGCTAATTTTGAGGAATGAGTCGGAATAAACCTGAATGATTCGGAATGATTCGGAATAATTTGAATATGATGGAGTTAGAGGAAGTTAGAGGAATAGTAAAAAGTGAACGGCTAAACCAAATGACCATGAATTAACAAATTCAACCGGGCTAATAAAAAATGTGGATACAGAAACATTTTTAGAGGAAGTTGGTTATATGAATTTTCAATTGACGAATCGACTAACAAAATTTAATCATTCCGAGATCTCGGAATTAAAAATTTTGATAAGTCTGGATTACTTCGATAACTCAATAGAAACAAGCTGTTTAAATGTTTTATGGTGTTTCTAATGACTAAACTCGGATAATATAATCCATAAAGTAGTTAATGGTTAATGTAGAGGAATTGATAAAATATCATATTTACGCACCGTTTAGCGCGAATAATATATTTATTTATTGAGGTTTCTATAAAAATTCCTGAAGCTTTTGAACCATATTTTTTGAACCTACATAAAGAGGAACTCTTTGGTGAAGCGATTCTGGCTGAATGTCGAGAATTCTATTTTTACCATCGGTGGCAATGCCTCCGGCTTGTTCGGCCAGGAAAGCAATAGGGTTGCACTCGTAAATTAAGCGCAACTTGCCTTTTGGTGCCGATGCGGTTGGCGGATACATGAAAATACCTCCCTTAAGGAGATTCCTGTGAAAGTCAGAAACCAACGAACCGATATACCTTGCAGAGTAAGGTCTTTTTGTGGGCTTATCTTCCTGCTTACAATACTCAATGTATTTTTTAACACCCTCAGGGAAGTGGTTATAGTTACCTTCGTTTATGGAGTATATTGCCCCATCGGGGGGCGTAACTATATTAAGGTGCGATAGGCAAAACTCACCTATGGAGGGGTCAAGGGTGAAACCGTAAACTCCACGGCCTGTGGTATAAACAAGCATAGTTGACGATCCGTATATTACGTACCCTGCGGCTACCTGTTTATTGCCAGGCTGCAGGAAATCCTCCATGGTAGGTTTTGTTCCACGGGGGCTTATTCGTCGGTAGATACTAAAAACAGTACCTATCGATACATTTACATCAATATTCGATGATCCATCGAGCGGATCCATACAAAAGATATAATTGCCATCCTTGCTAAGTTCATCGTCCCAGGTAATTATTTCTTGATCTTCTTCCGATGCTACACCGCAGCACTCCCTGCTGTTTTTTAGCGCTTGTACAAATTGCCAGTTGGCTAACAGGTCGAGTTTTTTCTGTTCCTCGCCTTGCACGTTTATGTTACCTGCCTCGCCCAGAACGTCAACAAGTCCAGCTTTGTTAACCTTCTTGTTTACAAGTTTTGCTGCAACTCCCACTTGGTAAAGCAATCGGGTGAATTCCCCTGTAGCATAGGGGAAATCGGCTTGCCTCTCAATGATAAACTGTGTTAGTGTTTTTACATTGTATCCGTTCATGATAGTTATTAATTCTAATTTGTGAGTAAAATTAGCCATTTTTTCCGTTGCAAAGGCATTGCAATACAAAAAAAATCAAATTTAAAACGTTTGCGATACCATTCCTTGATAAGCAATCTCTAAAAAAAGTAACATACATGTTAAGGGGAAATACTTTGCTTTTTTGTAAGTTTGAGAAATTTTTTAGCAATGAAACCCATTCGTGTCTTTAAGTTTGGCGGAGCTTCGGTTAAGTCGGCCGGTGCTATAAGAAATTTGGCCAACATTGTAAAAAGATTTTCTACTGAAAATCTAGTGATTGTTTTATCGGCTATGGCTAAAACAACCAATGCGCTCGAGGAGGTTTTAATGCACTGGATGAATGCCGATTTAACGGCAATGAATACTAAACTCAAGGAGATTAAGCAATTCCACCTAAACGAGGCACTGGATTTGGTTGAGGGGGATTCCAACCACTTGCTTATTGCTGAGCTGCAGGCTCTGTTCAACCAGTTAGAAACCCAGTTTGGCCAGACTCCTACAAAGGGATACGATTTCCATTACGATCAGGTTGTGTCGTTCGGCGAGCTCTTCTCTACCCGGATTGTCAGCCACTACCTTAATTTTATTGGCATTGCCAATACTTTAGTGGATGCAAGGCGATGCCTTAGGTCCGATACATCTTACCGTGAAGGAGTAATTGATGAAACAACATCGCGGCTATTGTGCCAGCGTGAGTTCGATTTCTCATCGGCAAATATCTTTTTAACCCAGGGCTTTATAGCAGGAACCGAGGTGGGAACAACAACCACGCTAGGGCGTGAGGGTTCCGATTACACGGCTGCCATTCTTGCTAATCTTCTCGATGCTCAGGACGTAACCATTTGGAAAGATGTTGCAGGTGTGCTAAGCGCCGATCCTAAGATTTTCAGCAATGCGGTTAAGCTTAGCTTTGTGTCGTATCAAGAAGCTATTGAGCTTGCCTATTGCGGAGCACAAATTATTCACCCAAAAACAATAAAACCCATACAGAATAAAAAGATACCCCTTTATGTAAAATCGTTTATGGAGCCCGATGCTCAGGGAACTATCATTGCCCATTCCGATACTCCCGTTAAGCTACCCCCTGTGTTGGTACTCAAAAGGAATCAGGTTCTAATAACCCTTTCGCCCCGCGATTTTTCGTTTGTAATTGAGGATTGCCTCAGTAAGATATTTGCGTTGCTATATAAACATCGCATTAAGGTTAATATGGTGCATAACTCAGCCATAAACTTTACCGTTTGCGTTGACAACGATAAGCTCCGGCTTGGTGATGCACTGGAAGAAATGAAACACGAATTTGCCGTTCGTTACAACAGTAACCTTGAACTGTTAACCATTCGGCATTACACGCCGGAAATAATTGAGAATTTTATTGGCAATCGGGTTGTTTATCTGCAACAAAGAACCAGAAGCACTGCACGCTTTGTTATGGACGCCAGCTAGCGCCTAGTATTTTACCGTGAATAGCGCGCTATAACCTTTAAAGGTTCCTTGTTTGCTATACTCGGATTTACCAAAGGTTATGGAGAGTATCTTTTTATGGAGGTGCCCTTGTTTATCAGTAAACCACTGTTCCGTAAAAAGTAGTTTGCCAATTTGTGAAGCATCTATTTTATGGTCTTCAATTATCTTTCTAACCTCTTCAACGGTCAATGGTTCGTTGGTTGTATAGTCAAAAACCTTTAATTTACCGCTAAGTATACCTTTAAATGTGCCATCAATAAAACTTTTGTGGTTCCGGTAGCCTTGAAGCCTTTCACTTTCCCAAATATCATTTTCGGATGCTTGAACTACAACCTCATACTTAATGCTATCGGCAATTAAGGTTAAGTCCTGCTCCTTTCCTGTAATGTCAACAATTACATTTTTAGGCTGCGGATTGCTGCACGACTCAAACACAATAGCAAGCAAAATCAACTTAAACTTAATGTTCATTGGTTTAGGGGTTAAAGGTTAGAGCTTTTCCCTTAATGGTTTCATTGAAAACTCCTTTACTGTAAACAATTCTCCCGTTTAAAATTGTCATTTCAACCGTGTGTGAAAGCGTTTCTCCCTCCAGGGGCGACCAGCCACACTTATAGTACAGGTTCTCCTTGGCAACAGCCTGTGATTTATTTGGATTAACAAGCACAAGGTCGGCAAAGTATCCCTCGCGTATAAAGCCTCGTTTTTCAATCCTGAAAAGAGTGGCTGGGGAGTGACACATCTTTTCAACTACAAGCTCAGGCGTAAAATACCCTTTCCTACTTAGCTCAAGCATAGCTAACAGCGAGTGCTGAACCATAGGGCCTCCCGATGCTGAACTAGTGTACACATTATCTTTTTCACTAATCAGGTGTGGGGCATGATCGGTGGCCACTACATCGAGCAGGTTGTTTTTTAAACCCTGGATAAGGGCTAACCGGTCGGTTTCAGTTTTTACGCTTGGGTTCCACTTAATACGCCAGCCCAACCTGTCGTAGTCATTATTATTAAACCATAAATGGTGAACGCAAACCTCTGCGGTAATCTTTTTCTCGGCCAAGGGTATGCTGTTGTTGAAAAGTTCAAGCTCGTTGGCTGTTGAAAGATGAAGGATATGTAGGCGAGCGCCATGTCTTTTTGCCAGTCTAACTGCTTTTGCCGATGATAGGTAGCAAGCCTCAGCGCTCCTTATGCTTGCGTGATATTTTATATCGATGTTGTTTCCGTATAACCCTTGGTATTTTTCAAGGTTTTTGCGGATAGTATCCTCGTCTTCGCAGTGTGTGGTAATTATAGTAGGTGAGAACCTAAAGATTTTTTCAAGCGCATCCTCATTATCAACCAGCATATTACCGGTTGATGAACCCATAAAAACCTTTAATCCGCAAACATTTCTAGGGTCAACCTTTGTAATCTCATCAATATTATCGTTGGTGGCGCCTAAATAGAACGAGTAATTGGCTAACGATTTTTGGCTAGCAATCTTAAATTTATCGTGGAGTAGTTCAACGGTAGTAGTTTGTGGTTTAGTATTAGGCATCTCCATAAATGATGTAACACCACCAGCAACAGCCGCTTTCGATTCGGTGTAAATATCACCCTTATGGGTAAGGCCTGGCTCACGGAAGTGCACCTGATCGTCAATAACGCCAGGTAAAAGCCATAAGCCCTCAGCATTTATTATCTCCTCGGGCAAGAACTTATCTACACTTGATGGGGCGGTACTAATATGCTCAATGGTTTCACCATTAACAATTAGGTTTCCCTTAAAGGTTTTGCCCTCGTTAATAATGGTAGCATTTATAATGGCTAGTCGGCCCATTTATGGTTATTTAGTTTGAAGCATGAAGTTTTTTGTACGAAACAAAAAGGCTTTTAAGTTTCATGTTAACCACGCCCCACAATGCCTCATTGAAAATACCTCCACTCATTTTTGAAGCACCAAATTTTCTGTCGGTAAATATTATAGGTACTTCAACTATGTTGAATCCAAGCTTCCACACGGTGAATTTCATTTCAATCTGAAAACCGTAACCTATATGCTTTATCTTGTCAAAATTGATGGCCTTTAGCACTTCGGCTTTATAACATTTAAAACCTGCAGTAGTATCCATCACTTTCATTCCTGTTACCATCCGTACATACTTAGAGGCAAAGTACGACATAAGCACACGTCCAATGGGCCAGTTCACAACATTTACCCCGTTAACATACCTCGAGCCAATAGCCAGATCGGCTCCGTTAACGCAGGCATTGTACAGGTTAATTAAATCGTCGGGGTTGTGGGAAAAATCCGCATCCATCTCAAAAATATACTTATAGCCATTGGCTAGAGCCCATTTAAATCCAGTGATATATGCTGTCCCCAATCCCAGTTTCCCTGAGCGTTCAATCATAAAAAGCCTATCGGGGTATTCCTTTTGTTTTTCCTTAACTATACTGGCTGTGCCATCGGGTGAGCCATCGTCAACAATAAGAAGATGGAAGTTCCCTTCAAGCGACATTACCTTGCCAATCATTCGGGAAATGTTCTCACTTTCGTTGTAGGTAGGGATAATTACGAGTTTCTCTTTAAACGACATCTGAATATGATTGTAGTTTGTAATACTATAATTTATAAACTATTGTGCGAAGATAGCGTTTTTTACCCAAAAACTAACTATCTCAAGCATGAAAGCAAAATTTTTGGTTTGATAATCAGGGGATAGGCTTTCATGAAACACTCTTTAACAAAAATATTCTGTATAGACCCTTGCGTAATTAAAAACGCTTTTCTACTTTTGCACCCGCTTTCGGAGGGGAGCGCGCGCGGGGGCGGAGCAGATGGGGGGAGAAAAAAATTTTGGGGCAACCCCTTGCGCGGGACGGAAAAAGTTACTACCTTTGCAGCCCTGTTCGGAGGAGCGGGGAGCGGAAGCGGAAGTGCAAGACGACGTGAGGCCGTACCCGGAGGGGTGCGGGTTGATAT
>JAGPEQ010000044.1:0-4014 GCA_018056955.1 Bacteroidales bacterium
TACAATAAAAGGATGTCGATTTTTGTATACGCAAATAATATAACGGGATCAAAATACCAGCTCTGGTATCTATACCCAACCCAGAGGTTCAATATGCTGGCTGGAGTAAGTTACAAATTTTAGTGATATTGCTAATTATCCAGAATAATCAAAAAGACATCTTCTGCTTATACCCAAATATGTAGGGTTTGATATCAATTTTAAAAAATATCAACATCACGCGTAATTAATTAAATATCAATCAGTTGATCAAATAAAAAAGATACAAAACCATTAAGATAAACCAAATATTTTGGTTATCTTTGAAGGTTAAATTTAAAGTTGATTTAGTGCTATTCTGCTATGAGCGATAAGGAAAAAGAATTAAAGGGTGAAAATGGTAGTGCTAGTTACTCAGCCAGTAGCATTCAAGTTCTGGAAGGATTAGAGGCGGTGCGCATGCGCCCGGCCATGTATATTGGCGACACTGGTAATAAAGGATTACACCACTTGGTTTACGAGGTGGTTGACAACTCTATTGACGAAGCACTTGCAGGCTACTGTAATCGCATCGATTTAGTTATTAACGAAGATGGGTCAATAACTATTTCCGATAACGGACGTGGAATTCCGGTTGACTTCCACGAAAAGGAAAAGAAATCGGCACTGGAGGTGGTGCTTACGGTTCTGCATGCCGGTGGTAAGTTCGATAAGGACTCATACAAGGTTTCCGGTGGATTGCATGGTGTAGGTGTATCGTGCGTTAATGCACTCTCAGTAAACCTAATTGCTGAGGTCAAACGCGATGGAAAGATATACAGGCAGGAGTATTCCCGCGGTAAGCCAACAACGGAGCTTAAGGTTATTGGAAGCACTGAGGAAACCGGTACAACTATAACCTTCATGCCCGATAGCCAGATATTCACTCAAACCACTGTGTTTAACTTTGAAATTCTGGAATCGCGGCTAAGAGAACTAGCATTCCTTAATAAAGGCATTAAGCTAACACTTACCGATAAACGCGAGATAATTGAAAACGGTACCCGTAGCTACCGTTACGCTGAATTCTACTCACAGGATGGTTTAAAGGAATTCATCAAATTTTTGGATATAAACCGTGAGCCTTTAATTGAAAATGTTATTTACATTGAGAACGACAAAGGTGAAGTTCCTGTTGAGGTTGCCATGCAATACAACACTTCATTTTCCGAAAACGTTCACTCATACGTAAATAACATCAACACAATTGAAGGTGGCACCCACCTTACGGGATTCAGAAGTGCACTTACCCGCACACTAAAAAAATATGCCGACGACTCAGGAATGTTGAGCAAGCTCAAATTCGAAATCAGCGGCGACGATTTTCGCGAGGGATTAACCGCCGTTATCTCTGTTAAGGTGGCCGAACCCCAATTTGAGGGTCAAACCAAAACCAAGCTGGGAAACCCCGAGGTTCGAATAGCGGTTGACCAGGCGGTAAGCGAAGCCTTGGCCAACTACCTGGAGGAAAACCCTAAGGACGCAAGGAACATTGTTCAAAAGGTAATTCTCGCCGCTCAGGCTCGTCATGCAGCACGTAAAGCACGTGAGCTGGTTCAGCGTAAAACCGTTCTTTCAGGATCTGGCCTTCCGGGTAAACTTGCCGACTGCTCCGATAAGGACCCTGCTGTATCAGAGATTTTCCTTGTTGAGGGTGATTCGGCAGGAGGTACAGCAAAACAAGGGCGCGATAGGCGTTTCCAGGCAATTCTACCGCTACGTGGTAAAATCCTGAACGTGGAAAAAGCCATGCAACACAAAATATTCGAAAACGAAGAAATTAAGAATATTTTTACTGCATTAGGTGTGTCAATTGGAACCGAGGAGGATAGTAAGGCCATTAACCTTTCAGGGTTACGGTACAACAAGATTATTATCATGACCGATGCCGATGTTGATGGTAGCCACATTGCAACACTCATTATGACTTTCTTTTTCCGCTATATGACCGATTTGATAAACAAGGGTCACCTCTATATTGCAACACCTCCTCTATACCTTGTAAAGAAGGGTAAGGAAGAGCGTTATTGCTGGAACGAAGAGGAACGGCTGAAAGCAGTTGAAGAGCTTGGTAAGGGGAAGGATGGATCAGTGCATGTTCAACGCTATAAAGGTTTGGGCGAGATGAACGCCGAACAGCTTTGGACTACAACCATGAACCCTGAAACCCGAATACTCCGTCAGGTAACCATTGAAAGTGCCGCTGAAGCTGATAGGATTTTCTCCATGCTCATGGGCGATGAGGTTCCCCCTAGGAGGGAGTTTATTGAACGTCATGCCAAATATGCAAATATCGATGCGTAGTAGAAAAGGCCGGATTTCCGGCCTTTTATTTTTCTAACCCTTCAAGGCTAAATCGTTTCTGCAGCAAACCTTGGCCATCGTAAAGCCACTTTACCGATACCGGTTTCCCCCTCAAATACCATATCCTACCGGCAATTGCTCCATTGGGATAGAATGTTGTCCAAATCCCATTTTCTTTATCATCTATGTAATTCCCATCAATAATAAGCGCTCCCATACTGTTAAAATATTTCCACCTACCGCAAGCTTTCCCCTTACAGTAACTACCATGCTGTTTCACATTTCCGTTTGGCCACCAAAAAATCCATTCGCCATCTAAAACCCCTTTTGAAAAATTGCCTTGGCCATGCTTTTGTCCACCCTGATAGTAGCTTGTCCACCATCCCACCTTTTGGTTCATTAAATAGCTTCCGGTTTCTTTTATACTACCATCGGGGTAATACTCAGTATAATTCCCATCCTGAGAACCATTTCGATACTCTGCCTTAATCTGCAATACACCATTCTCATAATTCGATATCAAAACGCCATCTATCCTGCCATTACTATAGTTGGCCTTTCGCATTAATACTCCATTTTTATAGTATGTGTAAAGCGTATCGCAGTAATTACCCAAACATTTAGTGCCCTTATAGTTAAGCTCGCCAGTATCGTAATAGGTTTCCCAGAGTCCGTTAAGGGTATCGTTTTTATATCCACTACGCAGACGGAGTAATCCGGACTCGTCGAAAACCTCACTAATCCCATTTAGCCTACCCTTACTATATTCTGATTTTGCGCTAAGCTTTCCGTTAGGATAATAGGTCTCAAGCACTCCATCCAATAGGTCATTTTTGTAGTACCCCTGCTGGTAAAGCGTACCATCGGAATTCCAGAAGAGGAAAGGGCCATCCTTTTTGCCACTGTTATAATGGAATAGGCTTAACCTAGCACCACTTGGGTAGTAAGTAATCCAAACACTATCGGGTTTTCCGTTTGTATAGAAACCCTCTTGATTTAAAACTCCGTTATCAAAAAAGTAAAGGTAACGGCCTTGTCGTAAGGTATCGCCATTAACTACAACTCCCTGAAACTTTTCTTTAACCATCCCATTTGGAGCTTGCCTTTCAACAAAAACAAACGTTGACTGGGCAAATAAACAGCCCGCCATCTGAAAAAATACTACAAATAGAATGGCTTTTAACCTCAAGGGTAATTATGGATTTACTTTTGTACTATCAGTTTTATCTGCTTTAGGAATCTCGCCAGCTATATCAATAACAAGTTGCGATCCTTCCAGTGGGTATTTTGGGCCATAGTCAACAATAATAGCCAAAGCATACTTTCCCGCTGGTAAATCATTTGGCAACTCCATTTCCACAGTCCTAGTAAGCTTAGGAAAAATTTCAAAATCCTTTGGAGGAAATTGTTTTTCCTCTGCAGTTAGCATATCCGATGCCAAAAGGAAAACCTTACAGTGAGCAACCTTATCGCCAAGGTTTTCAATAACTGCAGAAAATTTTCTTTGAGGGTCGCCTGGCTTGGTTACTTCTTGAAAGTTGCTAACCTTAATGGAGTAGTTTTGGTTTGACTTGGGCGACTGGTAAACCAATACACCAATTCTTCCGCTTACAGTTATTCCTGCAGCAAGCTGCTTATCGGCACTCCAACTGGTTTGCTCACGGGTTGGTTGTATAAAAAGCATACACCATG
>JAGPEQ010000044.1:4114-20181 GCA_018056955.1 Bacteroidales bacterium
TTTGACTTGGGCGACTGGTAAACCAATACACCAATTCTTCCGCTTACAGTTATTCCTGCAGCAAGCTGCTTATCGGCACTCCAACTGGTTTGCTCACGGGTTGGTTGTATAAAAAGCATACACCATGCAGTTCCGTATTCCTCGCCAGGAACTAGCATATTAACCTGAATCTGAATATCCTCGCCCGGATTCAACTCAAAAAAAGCCGGGTTAACGTTAATCCAGTTTGCACAGGTGCGCTTGGTTGAATTAGGAGGTAGTATTTTCCGCTCACCGCTTGTTGTTGGGAGAAAATCAGCGAACGAAACGGTATATGATACTCTCCTACTGCTATGATTCTTTACGGTAATAGTTTTCATCTGACTTGTAGCAGGTTCTGCATCAAACTCCAAACGCACAGGCGCAACCTCAAAATCTTGTCCTAAGGCAAGATTAGAAAATAGTAACCCGCCAATAATGTAAAACAGGTTTCGCTTAAGCATACTTTTAAACCTTTTAAATATTTTCCAATTTTCAAAAATAAATGATAAAAGCAAAATATTTTCCATAAAAATATTAAAAATATCGACAAATAGAAGGTAAACGTATTTAAAAAAATTGCATTTACCTTGGATATACAGATAAAGTAGCGCAAAGGATATTTTAAAAAGTTAATATTTCCCCTAAGGCTAATCAGCAACTTAGTTAACTCAGGTATGGATTAAATAAAATACATGGTTGTTTTTTGAACAATGAAAAAAATTAAGTATGTTTGAGTAAAATATAAGTTTAGGTTGAAACAGATTAAACTGATTTTTTTACTATTTTATGTGATGGCCACTGCTATTCATGCAGTTGGTCAGCAGGAGATTGTTACAATCCCAAAAGAAAAACAGGATGATATTGATAGATACAAGGAGTTAGTAGTTCGATACAAGCAGGCAAACAACTCACAGCAAGCAGCATTTTATCTGAATAAAATAGCATTTATTTATTGGGAGTTTGGTAATCCTAAAGAGGCTATTAACTATTTTCTTGAAACCATTCCGCTCAACGAAAAGGTTGGAAACTATAACGATATTAAGGCTGTTTACAGCAACATAGCTCTTATATACTCTGACATGGACAGGCTCGATCTTACCCTTGAGTACTTTTACAAGAGCCTTGAAGCCCGCAGAAAACTTAATAATAAAGGAGAGGTTGCTGCCGGTTTAATTGATGTTGCATACATTCACACAGCCCTTAACCAATCCGAAAAAGCCATTCAACTGCTTGAGGAGGCACTTGAACTTTCCAGGGAAGTAAACAATCCCCGCTTAATCCTTAACTCGCTTAAACTGCTTGCCCAAAACTACGATAACCTAGGAAACAAGGCCAAAGCAACTGAGTATGGCGCTATGGCTAACGCCTATGAACAACAACTTGCCACCCAGCAAATAAAAACTGAATACGAGACAAAGGTTGTAAAATCGCAGGCCGAAGCAGAAAGGGAACGCATGCAGCGCACTCAACAGGAACTCCTTATGAGTTTGCGCGAGTTGCAATCAAAAGCCATGCAAGACTCCCTTAACTTTGTAGTTCTACGTAAGCAGGATAGCCTTCGCAAGGCAGAGGAGGAAGCCCAACGCAAGCAAACCGAAATTGATCTGCTTAATACCGATAGAATGCTCAAGGAGGCGCAGTTGAGGGAGCGAGAGGCTCAATCCAGAGTTCAAAGGATAATCATTTTTGCCGGTGCAATATTTGTTTTAGTACTGATTATCTCATCGGTTGCCATCTACAAGAATTACACAGACAAAAAGAAAGCGAACGAACTGCTTAACCTGCAAAATATTGAAATACAACAGCAACGCGACCAAATCCAGAAACAGAACGAGAACATAAGTAAAAGTATTAACTACGCACAAGGCATTCAAAGGGCCTTACTCCCTCCACAATCCAACCTACAGGCTATTTTCCCTGAATCGTTCATATTTTTCCGTCCACGCGATGTGGTGAGTGGCGACTACTACTGGTTCAAGGAGTTAACCACCGGATACGGATCCAATGAAAAAACGGGTAAAGTTGCCGTTTCGGCAATTGACTGTACTGGACACGGTGTACCCGGTGCGTTCCTGTCCATGATTGGTTACAACCTACTCGATGATATTGTATTCCGTGGTATTCATAAACCAGGAGCCATTCTTACTGAACTTAACAATGGTATCCGAAGAACCCTCAGGCAGGATGAAACCGATAACCGTGATGGTATGGATATGGCCCTTTGCGTTGTTGATACCAAAACTAACATTGTTGAATTCGCAGGAGCTAAAAACCCCTTGGTTTATGTGGTTAACAACGAGGTGAACCGTATTAGAGGCGATAAAGAATCAATTGGAGGCGGAATGGATTACCGTAACGATGAGTTCACCACTCACGTAATTAAGGTTGAAAGCCCAACATGGTTCTATATGTTCTCCGATGGGTTTATCGATCAATTTGGGGGCCCCGATGGACGAAAATATATGATTAAAAATTTTATTGACCTTCTGGCTGGCATATCCATTCTGCCCCCCGATCAGCAGCGCGAGATTCTTAAAAACACATTAAAGGATTGGTTGGGAACAAAATATCCGCAGGTTGACGATATCCTAGTGGTTGGCTTTAAAATCGATCCTAAATAATTTTTAATTTTTCTCCTATTAATTTCCAATTTTATTGGGTTCTTCGTTATTTTTCCCGAATATTGTAGGGTATTATTACATGATTTATGATGCTACAGTTTTTTAAATACCATGGTGCTGGTAATGACTTTATAATGATTGACAATCGTGACCAAGCTTTTACACCAATGGTTCAAGGTGTTAAACACCTTTGCGACAGACATTATGGAATTGGAGCCGACGGTCTGATATTGCTCGAAACCCAGAATGGTATGCCATTCATGCGTTACTTTAATTGCGATGGTAACGAGTCGACCATGTGCGGGAATGGGGGAAGATGCTTTGCCACTTTTGCCAAGAAAATTGGGCTGGCCAACGGATTATCGTTCGACTTTCAAGGGATTGATGGGATGCACTCGGCAATTTTCAATACCGATGGCACAGTAAAGCTCAAAATGATTGATGTAGAAACCCTAGAAATAATTGACGACTGTTACTTTATCAATACAGGCTCCCCGCACTATGTGACCATGGTTAGGGATGTTAATGGCGTTGATGTGGACCGCGAGGGCCGCCTCATAAGGCAAAGCGTGAATTTCAACAATGGAGGAACCAATGTGAATTTTATTCAGGAAGTAGCTCCTGGTAGAATAAAAATCCGAACCTACGAGCGGGGTGTAGAGGCTGAAACCCTAGCCTGCGGAACTGGTGCAACAGCATCAGCCATAGCATACTCTCACTACTTCGATATCAACCAAACCCCAATTGAGGTTGAAGCCCTTGGCGGTTTACTCAAGGTCTATTTTGATCAAATTGAAGAAAAATACCTGAACGTTTGGCTCGAAGGGCCTGCCGAAGAAGTTTTTGAGGGCAAAATTAATTACTAAAACAAAATTGCATTAATTCCATTTTTTCTTAATTTTGTTAACAGTCCTTGCTTTGTGTTACTTTACTAAAAGTTGAAAAAGATGAAGCCATTAAAGTTGTTGGAAACCAGCGATACCCCAGAGGTCACACTGGATAAGGAGAGGGGCCGGTTTGAGTTCTATGGAAAAATTATGCCCGAGAACCCCAAGGAGTTCTTTGAGCCTATAATTGAATGGTTTCATGAGTATTTAAAGGAGCCAAATCAAGAAACTAATCTGGTTTTCAAGCTCGACTACTTTAACACTGCTGCCTCTAAAAAGATTATTGAAATTCTCTCATTACTACAAAATATTAAAAAAGAAAATAAAGCCGTACAGGTAAACTGGTATTACAAAAGTATTGATGAGGATATGCTTGAGGTTGGTGAAACCTTCTCGGAAATAATTCATATACCCTTTAACTTTTACCCGTACTAAGTATTTCGCATGATGCCAAAAATTCAGAATGTGATTTAGCTCACATTTAATTTTGTCGTGGCTTTATTTTAAAAACATGAAAAATTGACATACCTCTGGTTAACATTTGTTAATCAGCTGCACAAGGTATTTTTTTTGTTACCTAAATTAGCAGAAACCATAAAACAAGTTAGACTATGAAAGCACAGAAATTTATACTACCAGTAATTTATGCCACTCTTGGTGGCATGCTGGCCATCATTTTAAGCAACCATGTATTGAGTTCGAATAATAATGAGGGAGTTGTTACCCAAAAAACTCCCGCTCAGGTAGTTAGAGCGTTTGCACCCGATTCCTCTTCTACTGACTTTACCTGGGCTGCAGAGCGATCGGTTGATGCAGTAGTACACGTAACAACAGAGTTCACCCAATCTGTTGACTACTCGTTCGGGAACCCCTTATTTGACTTCTTTTTTGGGCCACGCGACTATATGCCGCGCCAAAAGGTTCAGAGCTCTGGCTCTGGAGTTATTTTAACCCACGATGGTTTCATTGTTACCAATAACCATGTGATTGAAAATGCCGATGAAATTACTGTAGTGCTGAACGACAAGCGTAAGTTTACCGCAAAACTAGTGGGGACTGATCCAAGTACCGATATTGCGCTTCTAAAGATAGATGCTACCGATCTGCCCTTCCTATCCTTTGGCAACTCCGATAACATTAAAATTGGCGAATGGGTATTAGCCATTGGAAATCCCTTTAACCTAACATCAACGGTTACTGCCGGAATTGTAAGTGCCAAAGCACGAAATATCAACATACTTAGTGGACGCGAATTTGCCATAGAATCGTTTATTCAAACCGATGCTGCAGTTAACCCCGGAAACAGCGGCGGTGCTTTAATTAACCTTAGGGGTGAACTCATTGGTATTAATACAGCCATTGCTTCAAGAACGGGTTCTTTTACTGGTTATGCATTTGCAATACCCTCAAACATTGTTAAAAAGGTTGTGACCGATATCATTGAATTTGGTGAGGTACAACGGGCCATTCTGGGTGTTAGAATCCAAGAACTTACCGCAGAGCTAGCCAAGGAAAAAGGTATAAAGGAAATTAAAGGAGTTTACATATTTGATGTTGAAAAGGGTGGCGCCGCTGATGCTGCTGGTATTAAACCCGGCGATGTAATCCTCTCGGTTAATGGCGTTGATGTTAACAGCACTGCTCAGCTACAGGAACAAATCAGCCGTTACCGTCCTAATCAGCAAGTTGACATTGTGGTAAATCGCGATAATTCAAAGAAGCGATTCAATGTAACACTCCGCAACCTTAAAGGTGGTTTGGGTGTAGTAAAAACCGATGATACGTTAAGTAGCTTAGGGGCAGAGTTTAAAGAAATCACCGATAAGCAAAAGCAAGAGCTTGGAATTAATTACGGTTTGCAAATAGTTGAACTCCAGGATGGTAAACTTAAGGAAGGCGGAATAAAGAAAGGATACATTATTACTCGTATGAACCGGACACCAATTCGCAATATCGATGACTTAAAGCGTGTACTAAGCATTTCATCGGGTGGTGTTTTAATTGAGGGGGTTTACCCCAATGGTGTAGTTGCCTACTATGCAATTGGCGTAAACTAAAAATTATGAGATTTTGACATATTAAATGAAACTTTTTAAAAATAGCAACGTTTTAACTTAACACGTTAGAACGTTGCTTGTTTATTTTGTTTAACATATTTTTTTTCTTGATATTAACTAGTGTTTGTAGTAATTTTGCATTAAATATACGGGTCGGATGAGACAATTAAAGATCACAAAATCAATCACTAACAGGGAGAGCGCATCGCTCGATAAGTATTTACAAGAGATTGGTAAGGAAGACCTTATCACTGTAGAAGAGGAAGTTGAGCTTGCCCAGCGTATTCGCAAAGGCGATCAGGCAGCGCTGGAGAAATTGACACGTGCCAATTTGCGTTTTGTGGTTTCGGTAGCCAAGCAGTACCAAAACCAGGGACTTAGCCTACCCGACCTAATTAACGAGGGTAACCTAGGGCTTATTAAAGCTGCTGAAAAATTTGATGAAACCCGTGGTTTCAAATTCATTTCCTATGCTGTTTGGTGGATTCGTCAATCCATACTGCAAGCATTAGCTGAACAATCGCGCATTGTTCGCCTACCGCTTAACCAGGTAGGATCGCTAAACAAAATTAACAAAGCATTCTCAAAGTTTGAGCAGGAGTTTGAACGTACACCTTCGCCCGAGGAGTTAGCTGATTTACTTGAACTACCCAAGGAAAAGGTAAATGATACGCTCCGCGTAAGTGGCCGCCACGTATCGGTTGACGCTCCCTTTGTTGATGGTGAGGACAATAGCCTTTTGGACGTTCTTGTCAACAACGATTCGCCAAGCGCCGACCGTGGTTTAATAAACGAATCGTTAAGCCGCGAAATAGAACGCGCTCTTGCCACACTCACAGAGCGAGAAAGGGACATCATTAAACTTTTCTTCGGGATAGGTTGCCAGGAGATGACCCTTGAAGAAATTGGCGAAAAATTTGGCTTAACCCGTGAACGTGTACGTCAGATAAAAGAAAAGGCTATCCGCCGTTTGCGCCACACTTCACGTAGTAAATTACTAAAATCGTATCTTGGTTAACAAAAAGCCCGCCAATTGGCGGGCTTTTCAATTATTTATCCAAATACATTACTTACAGTCCTTGCACTCCTCAAGGTTTCGGTTGTAAACAGCCATGGCCCTGTTGCTCATACCCATGCTAGAGAATCCTCCATCATTATAAATGTTTTGCATGGTGATTTTGCGGGTTAAATCGCTGAATAGGGTTATACAAAAATCGGCACAATCGAGCGCACTGGCATTACCCAAGGGCGACATACGATCAGAGAAATCGAGCAGGGCATCAAAACCCATTACTCCACCACCTGCGGTGGTTTCAGTTGGTGACTGCGATACCGTGTTGATACGAACACCTCGTTCCCTGCCATAGATATACCCAAAGCTCCGTGCAATAGACTCAAGCAGGGCTTTTGCATCGGCCATATCGTTGTAACCGTAAAGGGTACGTTGAGCTGCGATATAGGAAAGGGCTACTACCGAACCGCCATGGGTAATAGCATCCTTTTTCCAGCAGGTTTGCAAAATTTTATGGAATGAAATGGCTGAAATATCCAGTGTCTTAAGGAAAAATTCGTAATCCAAATCGTCATAAGTTCTGCCCTTCCTAACGTTAGGCGACATCCCGATGGAATGGAGCACAAAATCAATTTTACCACCAAAACGCTCCATGGTTTGGTCAATAAGGTTCTCCAGGTCTTGAATATTTGTGGCATCGGCGGGAATTACAACCGTGTTCATTCGCTCAGCAAGCTCATATACATTGCCAAAGCGAAGTGCTACTGGGGTATTGGTTAAAACAACCTCAGCGCCCTCCTCAAAAGCGCGCTCTGCCACTTTCCACGCAATGGATTTTTCGTTTAGGGCACCAAAAATAAGTCCCTTCTTACCTTTCAGTAAATTGTAAGCCATAAATACATCGTTTAATTGAACTAACAAAGATAAACAAAGAAACCGGAAATTGGTTCAATTAGCTTAAACTAACGTTTGATTTAAGCAGTTCCTTTGCATTCATGAGTGCAGCATCGGTAACCTTCTCTCCACTTAGCATTTTAGCTATTTCCACTACCCTTTCATCGGGGGTAAGAAGCTTTATACCTGTAGAGCTTTGGCTGTTGGTTACCGACTTGTAAACCAAGAAGTGGTTGGTGCCCTTTGCAGCAATTTGCGGTAAGTGGGTGATATTGATTACCTGCATACCTTTAGCCAACTCGTATATGATGGTTCCCATCCTATCAGCTATCTCGCCAGAAACGCCTGTGTCAATCTCATCAAAAATTATGGTTGGTAAACCGGTTGATTTTACCAGTAACGATTTTAGGCTAAGCATTAACCTGGAAAGCTCGCCACCCGATGCAACCCTCGAAAGTTCCTGGGGCTCGATTTGCTTATTGGCTGAAAAGTAAAAGGTGACCCTATCGGTACCCCAGGGTTGGAACTCTTCCAGTTTCTCGATACGAATCCTAAAAACAGCGTGTTTGATTCCCAGCTGCTGAAGCAATTCTGTTACGAACTGCTCAACCTTAGGCGCTGAGCTTGCTCTAATCTGACTAAGGTTCTTTGACTTTTCCTGAAGCTTTTGCTCTAAGATCCTGAGCGCTTTTCTCTTTTCATCCAGGTTGAAGTCAATTTGTGCAATTTCATTTACTCTACTTTCAAGCTGATTTCGGAATTCAACTAGCTCATCAAAGTTAGCCAAACGGTGCTTGTTAAGTAAAGAGTAAATAAGATCGATACGTTGGGTTACGGTATGTAACTGTTCATCGTCAACTTCAACCTTTGAGTTGAGCAAGTCAATTTCATCGGCAATATCCTTAAGCTCTATACGGCAACTCTCAATCCGAGATATTAGGTTATTAGCCTGGGAGAATACAGATTCAATGCGCCGCAGGTTGGACTCAATCTCCTTTACTTTTGATAAAACTGCAAGTTCGTCGGCATTAAGGGTTCCATAGGAGAACTCAAGAGCTGTTTTAATTTCCGATGCATGCGTAAGTTGTTTCTGAAGTGCTTCCAGCTCATCGAGTTCGCCGCTACGCAGGTTAGCAGCATTTAGCTCATTGAGCTGATGGGATAGGTAATCGAAATCGCGCTTTGCATTTTCAGCGTTAGCCTCTAACCTATCGAGCTCAGTTTTAAGCTTTCGGAACTCATCGTACAGCTGACGGTAATCGGTAAGTAAATCCCTTGATACAGCAAAGGCATCAAGCACATCGAGCTGAAAACGGGTGTTACCCAGTAAAAGGTTCTGATGCTGGGAGTGGATATCGATGAGCTTTTCGGTAAGCTCCTTGAGCTGGTTAAGATTAACCGGAATCTCGTTGATAAATGCACGTGATTTACCATTCTCACTTATCTGGCGACGAATGGTGGTAATATCATCATAATCAATATCGTTTGCCTCAAAAAAATCATTTAGGTTATACTCTGAAATGTCAAACTCAACCTCAACAATGCACGACCTATCGTTATGTTTGAGTACCGATGTATCGGCTCGCTGGCCTTGTATCAAGGAAAGTGCACCTAACAATATCGATTTACCGGCACCGGTTTCACCGGTAATTATATTTAACCCTTGCTTGAACTCTATTTCAAGCTCATCAATTATAGCATAGTTCTGTATGTAGAGTTTACGAATCATGCTATTATCGGTGTTACTGTGTATTCTGTTCTATTATACGCTTATACTTTGCAGCGTTGGGGTTGTCAATTTCTGTAAGGATATTTACCACACGAGCTTTTTCGGTTGGGTACGATTCAGAAAAAATATTGACAAGCTCCTCGTTTTTAGCATCAAAAAACAGCTGCAGGGCGAAAAGATAGGGATCGGGTTTCTCGCGGTAAACTCGCTGAAGCAAAGCAAGCGATTCGGCAATCTCAGCCCTTCCCTCAGCTGCCTTTTCGCTCATCACATCTAATCCCAAGCGGTGGTAGCGATAAAGGGCTTCGCGCAAGGGTTGATACTTTGGGTTTAGGAGATTCTCAATCATCCAGTACCTATTCTTTCTGTTTCCCTCATAGGCTTTCCAGCCTCGTTCAACAGCATTTTGAGCATTATTTACAATGCGTTCTGCTTTCTGAAAGTACTCAGTTCCTCCTAGTTTTGAAAATGAATCGTAGTCCAGCCCTATAATGATATATGCGTAAAACGCAAGGATGGAAGTTAAGTTGCTGAGGTGCGATGATTCTGAAAACTCTAGCTTCTCGTACTCGCGATACCGAAAGTGAAGGTTATTATCCTGAAAATTGAGCATCGTAGTGTTGTACGATGTATTAAATACCGGTCGACGTGATTGTACCTGAATGGTTCCCTTAAACTCATCGGAGCCTATCTGCTCGGTTATGTTGAGCATGATGCTACACTCAATACGCTCATCAAATCCGTAAACATGGTTGGTCCACGGAGTGTTGTTCATGAACTCGTAAATGGCAGTTTGCATGTTCTGGAATAGTAGCCTGTTGGTACCCTGAATCCTTTGAGAGTTTACGGAGACATTGCATCGCAGTTCCTGCGAGTTTGCCACAAAGGGTAATAATACTAAAAGTAAGCCAACAAACCTATTCATGCAAATCAGCCTTTATTCAACATTTCGCATACTGCATCAACAATATCGATTGCAACCATATCCTTGGGTTTTGTTTCAAAGGGAACTACCTGACCACTGCGCATAATAAAGGTTACCTTATTGGTATCGGTTCCAAAACCTGCACCAGGGTCATTCATGGAGTTTAGAACAATCATATCGAGATTTTTCCGTTGCAGCTTTGCCTTTGCATTCTCAATCTCGTTAGCTGTTTCCAGTGCAAAACCAACTAGGAGTTGATTGCTCTTCTTTACTTTACCAAGGTGGGCAGCAATATCGTTGGTGGGTTTAAGCCTAAGAACAAGGTCATCGGCCTCGCGCTTAATTTTTTGATTGGCAACATTTTCAACTGTGAAATCGGCTACGGCAGCAGCAAGAATGGCAACCTTAGCCTCGCCAAAAAGGGTGGTAGCTGCCTTGTACATTTCTGCTGCACTAGTTACCCTGTGTATGTTGATATTGGGGTGGTTGGGGTGTTGCGAAACAGGTCCACTTACAAAATCAACAATAGCACCCTGTCGAGCCAGCTCAAGGGCAATGGCATTACCCATCTTGCCACTGGAGTGGTTACCAATAAACCGAACGGGATCAATATGCTCGTAGGTTGGCCCCGAAGTTACTAATACCCGAACTCCACTAAGGCGCTGACTGGTTAAAAAAAAACTTACAACCTGCTCAAGAATATTCTCGGGTTCTTCCATTCTACCTTTCCCACTCAGGCCGCTAGCAAGCTCTCCTGTTGCCGCTTCAATAATAATATTCCCTCGCGCCTGAAGTGTTGAGATATTCTGTTGAGTTGCTGGGTGCCTATACATATCCAAATCCATTGCGGGAGCTACCATAACCGGGCAACGGGCCGAAAGATATGTTGTAAGCAACAGATTATCGGCTACTCCGGTAGCCATTTTAGCAATGGTATTGGCCGAAGCCGGCGCAATGATATATAAATCGGACCAAAGGCCTAAATCCACATGACTATTCCAATCGCCATTTTCAGGATTGAAAAAATCAACCAGAATAGGATTTTTTGAGAGAGTTGCCAACGTAAGGGGAGTAATAAACTCCTTGGCCAGGGGTGTCATTAACACTTTAACCTCGGCACCCTCCTTTACAAGCAAACGAATAAGCGTTGCAGCCTTATAGGCTGCAATGCTTCCGGTAACACCGATTAGAATATGTTTTCCTTTAAGCCTCACTCTCGGAAGTTTGATCTTCCTTAAACTCATAGTGCAGCTTTCCATCCAGAAACTCTTGTGCTGCTATGAGTGTAGGTTTGGGAAGACGCTCATAGAACTTTGAAATCTCAATTTGCTCACGGTTTTCAAAAACCTCTTCAAGGTTATCGGTATAGTAAGCAAATTCCTCGAGCTTACGGTTAAGTTCCTGTTTCATATCAATGCTAATCTTATTGGCACGTTTGGCAATTATCCGAACCGATTGGTAGATATTGCCTGTTTCCCTATCCAACTTATCCAAATCGCGGGTTACTGTGTTAACTGGTGCATTGATTTTCTTGATGTCCATAGCGATATTTATACTTAGTTTAAATTTTGCAACACTTTCATAGTAGCATCGTACATTTTTTTTGCCTCGCTCGAGTACTTTGAACTTGGGTACTCACTGATAAAGGAGTAGTACTCATCAAGCGCATTCTGAAAACGTTCCCTTCGCTTGCTCTCAATACTATTATCGGCTAAAAGGTACGATGCTTTAAGTAGATGAAACATTAGCTCCTCGCGGTGCTTACTTTCAGGGTAGTCCCTTATACTATTTCGAATTGCCACAATAGCCGCCTTGTAATCGCCAATCTTGTAGTAAAGCATTGCGCTAAGGTACGATTTTTCAACCAGCTTATCGCGCAATTCAACCATTATCTTATTCACCTCGGCCTTATGAGAGGTATTGGGGTAGCGATTTATAAATTCAGTAAAAGCCTCAATGGCCGCAAGGGTATTGGATTGATCCAACTCAGGCCTTGGCGACGACATGTAGTAACAGTAAGCATACATGAATTCAGCCTCCTCGGTAAAAACGCTGCGCTGATAGTTTTTACGGAACATATCAAACTGATGACCTGCAAGCAGGTAGTCGCCCTGGTGGTAGTAACCTTGAGCCAAATAAAAATCAATGGTGTCGGCACGGAATGTACCCTTATACACGCTTTGAAGCTGCTCAAGTAGGGTTACATAACGGTAATGATCTTTCTTTTTGTAGTACTCCAAGGCCATCTTGTATTTATACTCATAGTCCTTGCTCTTAAGAACCTTTTCAAATCCACTACACGACGATAAAAGAACAATAATAAAGGAAAGCAATACAATTCTTTCAAACTTAAAAAGGCCCTGAATTTTCATAATCAAACCAATTATTATTTAATGCTTTGTTTTAAGCAGGCAAATTTATTCAAAATCTTTGTGAAAATTAATGTTTTTGGAATTACATGACTAAAAAATTCATGCCATTCGATCATAAAATTTGTTAATACACAGTATTACAGATATTTAGCAAATGATGTGAATAAATTTTATAACCAACAAACGCATTGATAGCAAATTTAGTATAGATTTGCTGAGAATTTGAGGTAACGAATTACTAACCAAAATTTTTTATAACCGTGGATATTTTTGATAAGATTAACAACATGGGCCCAATAGGCCAATGGCAGCAGTATAGCCATGGCTATTTTTCATTTCCAAAACTTGAGGGCGAAATTAAACCCCGCATGATTTTCCGCGGGAAAGAGGTTTTAACATGGAGTTTGAACAACTACCTGGGTTTAGCCAACCATCCCGAAGTTCGCAAAGCCGATGCTGAGGCTGCCGCAAAGTATGGCATGGCTTACCCGATGGGAGCCCGCATGATGAGCGGTCAAACCACCAAGCACGAGGAACTTGAGCAAAAACTTGCAAAGTTTGTGGGCAAGGAATCAGCTTACCTGCTAAACTACGGCTACCAGGGTATGGTTTCCATTATTGATACCATGCTTAACCGTAACGATGTGGTTGTATACGATTCCGAGTCGCATGCTTGTATTATTGATGGGCTTCGCCTTTTCCCAGGTAAACGGTTTGTTTACCAACATAACGACATGGATAGCTGCCGCAAAATGTTGCAGCATGCAACCAAAACCGCAGAGAAAACCGGTGGCGGAATTCTCCTGATTACCGAAGGCGTATTTGGCATGGCCGGCGACCTAGGTAACCTTAAGGCTATTGTTGACATGAAGAAGGAGTTCAACTTCCGCATTTTGGTTGACGATGCGCATGGCTTTGGAACCATGGGTAAAACCGGTGCCGGTACTCCTGAACACTTTGGCGTACAGAACGAAATTGACCTTTACTTTGCAACTTTTGCCAAGAGCATGGCAGGCATTGGCGGTTTTGTAGCATCGAATGAAAAAGTGATACGTTACCTAGCCTACAACATGCGTTCGCAAATCTTTGCCAAGTCGTTACCCATGCCTATGGTATTTGGAGCACTTAAGCGTTTGGAACTACTACAAACCCAACCAGAACTAAAGGAAAACCTTTGGAAGGTAGTTAAAGCCCTTCAATCGGGATTAAAGGAAATGGGATTTGATATAGGTAAAACTGAATCGCCAGTAACCCCCGTTTACATGAAAGGTGGAATACCCGAAGCAGCAAACATGGTTTTCGATTTGCGTGAGAACTATGGCATTTTCTGCTCCATGGTGGTTTACCCTGTGATTCCAAAAGGACAAATCCTGCTCCGACTTATACCTACGGCCGTACATACCCTGGACGATGTTAAGGAAACAATAAACGCCTTTGCAGCCGTAAGGGAAAAACTGCTGGCAGGAAAGTACGATAAGGAAAAGATTGCTCAGATATAGTAGTAAACAGAAATTCAAAACAAAACCCCGTTTTAACGGGGTTTTTGTTTTTATTGAAATCAAAGAGGCATTAAAAGTTTCGCTCCCCAAGATACCGTTCAGCATCAATGGCAGCCATGCAACCCGAACCGGCAGCAGTAATTGCTTGACGGTAATGCGGATCCTGTACATCGCCGCAGGCAAATACTCCAGGAAGATTTGTTTTGGTACTTCCGGGTATTGTTTTTATATATCCCACCTCATCGGTTTCAATCCAGGGTTTGAATATATCGGAGTTAGGGTGATGGCCAATGGCCAAGAAAAATCCGGAAATATCAATTTTTACATCCTCGCCGGTTTTTGTGTTGGTAAGTATTACTCCGTTTACCCCACTTTGGTCACCCACAATCTCTTTTGTTACGTGCTCAAACATAACGGTGATGTTGGGTGTGTTGAATACCCTATCCTGCATTGCCTTTGATGCTCTTAGGAAGGGTTTACGGACAATCATGTAAACCTTGTTACACAGTCCAGCCAGGTAGGTAGCCTCTTCACAGGCCGTATCGCCACCCCCAACTACAGCAACGTCCTTTCCACGGTAAAAGAACCCATCGCATGTGGCACAAGCCGAAACCCCCATGCCCTTGAACTTTTCTTCCGATTCAAGGCCAAGGTACTTTGCTGTTGCTCCTGTTGCAATGATTAGAGCATCGGTTTCAATTACCTTCTCATCATCTATAACAACCCTGTAGGGTTGCTTGGATAGATCGGTGGAAGTAGCTATACCAAACCTCACATCGGTACCAAAACGCATTGCCTGTTTTTTGAGGTCTTCCATCATTTCGGTACCAGTAATACCCTCGGGGTAACCGGGGAAATTTTCAATTTCAGTTGTGGTAGTTAGCTGTCCGCCGGGTTGGATACCCTCGTATAGAACAGGCTTGAGGTTGGCTCTTGCTGCATATATTGCAGCAGTATAGCCTGCAGGCCCTGAACCAAGAATCAGAACCCGCACATTCTCAACAGGCAGTTCCTTGCCTGCTGATTCCTTAGCATCATCGGTGCTTAGTGATTTAAATATCGCCATAGCTATATATATTTATTAATTTAGATATTTCAATTTGATGCAAAAATACTAATAATTTGCAATGCCTAAACAATTATTTAAATTGATTTTAAACAATATTTTTTGATGAATAAAGATAGTTATTATTTTTTTGGGCTATGAGCTTTAGAGTATAAAGGATTTTAAAAATATGTATCAATGTCGTTTAGTTAAGGTTATTTGTTATGTTGAGTACAAGCGAAACATCACGCTGTCGTGCTGAGTACCGATTTATAGGGATAGACTTTGCGGAAGTATCTCTTTTCTCTTCAGTCATTTGATGAGATCCCTCGACTTTGCTTGGGATGACAAAAACCCTACCTTCCCTTCTGCTCCTTTGTCATGCTGAGCTAGCCGAAGCATCTATTTACCTTTAACCCTTGTTGTGTTTTTGGAGACTGCTCTTTGCCATGCTTTTCTTTTGCGATGCAACGCTTTCCCCTTGCTCTTTGGAAAATGTATGGTGTGCATCGCTCCAGATTTAAGAATACTAATGTTTTACAAATATTACGCCCCTACGGTGCGGGAAGCGTTGTTCGTTGTTCGTGAAACTATTGTCATGTTGAGCGCAAGCGAAACATCCCATGGGGTCGATTAGAGATCCTACGCTATGCTCAGGATGACAAATGAAGTCATTCGTGTAAGTTGCTCGTTGTTCATTGCTCGTGGGATACAACCTCACCCCAACCATTTTCCATAAGGGGGGAATGGAGCGGAAGAAGCAAGCAGTGGCATAAAAGCCTGACCCGGCAATGGGTCGGGGGTGGAACGTGGCGGTGGGCTTAGTAAGCGATACCACATGAGCCACGCAACAGGCGTGGCGAATTGTATCGCGTGGCAGTTCCACCCGCGGGGTACCCTTCGGGTCGGGCTTTTCAGCCTTGATTTTCTTTGGTTCTTTCTTGTATCAAGACAAGAAAGAACATGTAAACTGCTCTTTGCAGTGTTTTTCTGTTGCGATGCAAC
>JAGPEQ010000007.1:0-38282 GCA_018056955.1 Bacteroidales bacterium
AACCAGGCTGAACTGGAAGCCATTCTTGAAAAGTTTATCAAGATTGAGGAGTAGATACTAGTGTTGGAATCCATGCATGGCACTTGCTTTTTACTAAATGGCCGACAAGTCAATAAATGCCTGTCGGCCTTTGCAATTTTTTTTCTTTTACTTAACGCACCAAGGGTTTACTCGCAAACAAGCGATACCAAAACGCTAAAAAAGCCCGATATAACCACCCGTATTTGGCTGGGCTCGCATGTTTTACCTGGTTACGGACAGGTTTACAACAGGGATTATTGGAAAATTCCCATTTTCTACGCGGGTATGGGCACCATGGCATACCAGGGCTACCAGATGAACAGCGACTACAAGAAATGGCAAAAGACTTACCTTGCCCTTCCAACCTCCGACCCAGACCGCGAAAAATTTAAAATAAAAGCAACCGAGTACCGGCAAAACCGAAACTTATATTACGCCGCAGCCACAGCCTTTTACCTAGCCAGCGTTTCCGATGCCGTTTTGGTTTACAACCGAGGCAAACACTCCCCCGCCGCTGCATCAATACTTTCAACACTGGTGCCTGGCATGGGGCAAGCCTATAACGGGGCATACTGGAAAATTCCTATCATCTACGGGGGGTTATCCACTTTCTACTTTATTATTGACTGGAACAACAGGGGGTACAACCGATTCAGAACGGCTCTTTTTAATCTGATAGACGGCGACCCAGCCACAGTTGATGAGTTTAACGGAACACGTACTCAGGAAGAACTCCGCTACTACATGGACAACTACCGGCGGAACCGTGACCTTTCGGCCTTAGGCTTTGCGGTAGTGTATGCGCTGAACATCATTGATGCCAACGTTGATGGCCACCTGTACGACTGGAATGTGGACGACAACCTGACCTTCAGGGTTGAACCAGCCGTTTTTAACCCCTCGCAAAACCTAACCTATAACACACCTGCCTTTGGGGTTTCATGTAGGGTTACGTTTTGAATAAGTGAACAGGTTAATGAATAACGGTTAAAGGAGGTTCTTGAACCGTAAACCATTAAAAATCAGACGAATAATAAGGAGTACGAAGAATTTAAGGGGTTACTTACCAACAAAAATTAACCAAACCAGTTGAACATAATCACACTCCCATAATGTTAATATAAACAGCGGGAAAGTCCACCATTTGTGTAAATTATACCCAAAAACATAAAATTTAAAGTTAAAAAGATGTTCATTTTTTAGGAATTGATACCATGCGCTTGAAATTTAAAATAACCATTATCATTTTATTGCTATCTGCCCAAATTAAGGCACAAACTAATTTGCCTCAAGTGGTGAACGGTAAAATTGAACGCATTGAAAAATTCACATCAAAGTATGTAACTCCACGAAATATTGACATTTGGCTCCCAAGCGGATATTCCGACTCAACTAAATATGCAGTACTCTACATGCACGATAAGTAAATGCTTTACGATCCCTCCACTACTTGGAACAAGCAGGCTTGGGATGTTGACAATGCGGTATCGGTTTTGATGGCAGAAAACAGAGTTAAAAACTTTATTGTGGTAGGCATTTGGAATGGTGGTAAAACCCAGCACCAGGACTACTTCCCACAAAAACCATTCGAAAAGCTATCGCAAGCTGAAAAGGACACCATTACTGCTCGGCTAAAAAGAGTGGGCAGAACCGAAGGTGCTTTTCAACCTCAATCCGATAATTACCTAAAAATTTATTGTAAAAGAACTTAAGCCCCACATTGATAAAAGATATTCTGTTTACACTAACCGGGAAATTACCTTTATTGCAGGTAATCCCGATAGCCATAAAATTTATTTTGACTATGGCGATTAAACCCTAGACGCCATGTATCCGGAGATTCAGAAAAGAATTGATAGCGTTATGGTTAATAAAGGGGTCAACAGCCATAGCTGGATAACCAGGTATTTCCCTGGGGAAAACCACAGTGAACTGGCATGGAGCAAGCGTTTACGTATCCCCTTGGAATTTTTACTCAGCTCGCCGGCTCAACCCTAACGGCCGAAATCTTGAATGGCGCAATGCGACTGTATGGGTCAAGTTCATCGCGGGTAAGGCGGTTAACCTGAGCCTCGGTGTAATGCCAGGGCATAAAGAGTTCTCCCTCAAGCACCTCATCGGCGATGCGAACCTGGGTTTCCAGAGTACCTCGCACCGAGGTAATCCTTACCTTCTCACCATGTTTAATCCCCAATTTTGATGCATCGTTGGGATGCATAATTACATAGGGATTGTTGGTAAAGTTTGTTAGAGCCTTGTTTCTGCGGCTCATGGTACCAGTATGGTAATGGTAAAGAATACGGCCCGAGTTCAGTATAAATGGGTACTCGGTAGTAACCCTTTCGGTTTGATCGACATGCTCCACTGGGAAAAGTTTAGCCTTGCCGCTGGGCGTGTTGAATTTATCGAGGTATAGGGTAGGTGTACCGGGATGGTCGGGGGTGGGGCAAGGCCACTGGATACCATGATGTTCAAGTCGGGCATGCGAGATGCCAGCCATAATTGGGGTTACCCTCGCCAGTTCATCGAATATCTCGGCCTCGTTGCGGTAGTTAGGCATGGGCTTGCCCATGCGGGCAGCTAGTTCGTGGATAATACGCCAATCCTCACGGGCTTCGCCCGGACAATCGACCGCTTTGCGAACCCGCAACACACGTCTATCGCTGTTAACAAATGTTCCGTTCTTTTCCGCCCACGATGAGGCGGGCAGTACAACATGTGCAAAACGGGTAGTCTCAGTATGGAAAATATCCTGTACCACCAAAAAATCAAGCTTTTGAAGTGCCTCCTCGGTATGGTTAAGGTTGGGATCGCTAATCATGGGGTTTTCGCCCATAATGTAAAGCCCTTTTATCTTGCCATGGTAGGCGGCCTGAATGATTTCAACGGTTGTAAGGCCTGGCCTATCGGAAAGCCTTTCGAAAGGCACACCCCAAACCTGAGCCACCTTACGTCTATTTTCAACATCCGAAACCGGAATATACCCAGGATACATTGCAGGATGACATCCCACATCGGTAGCGCCCTGAACATTATTTTGTCCACGGGGTGGGTCAATGCCACATCGATCCTTCCCAATCTTCCCGGTTACGAGTATCATGTTAAGCAAGCTAAACACGTTATGAGTGCCAGTAACCTGCTGGCTCATGCCCATTCCCGTAGCAACCATTGCGGTTTTGGCAGTTGCGTATATTCGGGCAGCATCTTTGATTTTTTGAGCTGGAACGCCCGTAATTTTTTCCGTGACTTCAGGGGTATACTTTTCAACCAGCTCCTTTAGCTCAAGGAAGGCTTGCATCCCCCCTTCCACCCTGCTCTCAATAAAGCTGTGGTCAACCCAGTTGTTAGCAATAATCTCCCTGACCATTCCGTTGAGCAGAGCCACATCGGTTCCCAAACGGGGCTGTAGCCAGATGGTGGCGTAGGCAACCAAGTGGCGTCCATTTGGGATCAATCACAATGATTTTCATTCCTCTTGCTGCACCCCGCTTAACATAGGTTGCAGTAATTGGGTGGGTTTCAATAATATTATTTCCAGTTACTACTAAACAATCGGTGGTTTCAAAATCTTCAATTGAGTTGCTGCCAGCCCCATCGCCAATGGATTTGAGCATGGCAGTAACCGTTGAGGCATGGCAAAGCCTGGTGCAGTAGTCAATATTATTGGTTCCAAAAACAGTTCTGATGAATTTCTGAAAGATGTAGTTATCCTCGTTGGTGCATTTGGCCGAGGCATAGCCGGCCAACGAGTCGGAGCCATACTTTTCTTTAATCTCGCCAAACTTTTGGGCTATTAAGGTTAGCGCCTCGTCCCAGGATGATTCAACCAATTCGCCATTTTTGCGGATAAGGGGCACAGTTAGCCTATCGGGGCTATGGACAAATTCATAGCCAAAGCGTCCCTTCACGCAAAGCCTGCCATCGTTTGGCGAAACGCCTTCAACGCCATTGCTGCGAACAATTTTGCCGTCCTGGACAAGCAACTCAATTTGGCATCCCACTCCGCAGTAGGGGCAAGTAGTTCGAACCCTTTGCTCTACCCTTTCGATTTTGATGAACTCCCTGTTGGGTTTTTCCACTATTGCTCCGGTTGGGCAAAGCTGGATGCACTCGCCACAGCCATCACACTCGCTGTCGCCCCAAACACCTGTGCCTGCAACTATAAAGGAATTCAACCCCCGCTCATAGAACGACAGCACATTTTTCCCCTGCACCTCGTCGCAGGCCTTTATGCACCTAAAGCACTTTATGCACTTTGAAGGGTCATAGGTAAGCACGGGCGAAGAACTATCAACCCTAAACTCAACATGAGCCTTAACCGGTTTAAAGAATCGGTTTTCTGGCTTATCGAGCCCATACCTTAGCATTAACTCCCTGAGCTCATCGGGATAGGTGCCATCGTAATGGGTGTTTTGCTCGCTTACCAAATAGTCCAAAAGGAAACGACGGGTTTCCTCCAGTTCCTGGTCAAAGGCAACAATATTCATTCCTTCCTTTACGGCAAGGGTGCACGATGCAACCATGCCCCGTTGTCCCTCAACCTTAACCAGACATAAACGGCAGGCCCCAGTTGGTGTTAATTTATGGTGATAGCATAGGCCGGGTATGTTGAAACCGTTAAGCCGTGCTTGGTGTAACAAGTTGGCACCCTCGGTTGCCAGCACCTCTTTCCCATCAATATATATCTTTACTTTAGCCATGGCTACTTATTTGCAGTTTGTTTTACCAGTATGTGTTCCCATAAACTTTTTAGGGGGAGAATTGGTGATTGGCCAAGCGGACAAAGCGATGTACGCGCAATCAGCTCGGCTTGCCTTATAAGTTCAGGGTAAACTTGGTTGTTGTTGAAGTTTTGCTGCGCCAAACTCTCTTTAAGCGTGTTGTGGAGTTGAGCCGTTCCCACCCTACATGGAATACACTTACCGCAGCTCTCGTGCTTAAAGAATTTAAGTATTGATAGCATGGTTTGGTTTAGGTTGCGAGTGCCATCCATAACTATTACAGCACCCGAGCCAAGGGTTAGTCCAACCTCGCGAAGCTTATCGTAGCCCATGGGCACATCTAAGTGTTGCTCCGAGGCAAACGTGCCAGCTGCGCCGCCTATTAGCGCAGCCCCAAAAGGTTTTCCATTCCTAATGCCACCTGCCACATCGTAGATTAACTCCCTTAAAGTGATTCCCATTGGAAACTCATAGAATCCGGGCTTACTAACATCGCCGCTAATGGTAAAAATTTTTGTGCCGGGCGAATTTTCGGTTCCAATGGAACGGTACCACTTTGCCCCATTCAGGATAATTGCCGGGAAGTTTGCAAGGGTTTCAACGTTGTTGATTAGGGTAGGTGCGCCCCAAAGCCCCTTCTCGGCAGGGTAAGGGGGCTTAATACGCGGGTACCCCCTTTTCCCCTCAACTGACTCAATCAGGGTTAGCTCCTCACCGCAAAGGTAGGAGCCTGCACCACGCCGAACCTCCAGGTCGAAATCGAATCCGCTACCCAAAATATTCTTGCCCAGAAACCCACGGCCATAGGCCTGCTCAATAGCATTCTGAACCCTTTGGATACTTAACTCATACTCACCCCTGATATAAACGAACCCCCTGTGCGCACCAATGCTGTAAGCAGCAATAACCAACCCTTCGATAAGCGTATGCGGGTCGGTTTCCATGATAATCCTATCCTTAAAGGTACCAGGCTCGCCCTCATCGGCGTTGCAAATCACATACTTTTCGCAATCGGAGCAGATTACGGCAGCAGCTTTTTCCTTTGCCCCGGTAGGGAAACCCGCACCACCACGGCCACGCAAACCGGAATCGTAAATCTCCTCATAAATTCCAAGGGGTTCACTTTTCAGGGCCTTACGCAAAGCCTGGTAGCCATCGGCTGCAATGAACTCATCGATACTTTCAGGGTTAATAAGCCCCGAATTCCGTAAGGCTATTCGGTATTCCTTGAGCATAACATTCGGTTTTATTTGGTTTGCCGGGAGTAGTGTTCCAGCAGGCTATCGATCATTCCCGGCGAAAGATTACCGTACATTTCCTGATTTACCATCATGGCCGGTGCCGCAGCGCAGTTGCCTAAGCACTCCGATGTTTCAAGGGTAAAAAGTCCATCGGCGGAGGTTTCGCCCAGCTCAACATCAAGTTTTTGTTTAAGGTAATCCAAAAGGCTACAGCTACCCATCATGTTGCAGATGGGCGAAGCACATACACGAATAACATACCTTCCGCGCGGTTTAATGCTTAACATGGAGTAGTACCCAATAACCCCATAAACCTGTGCCTTTTTGATATTCAAATGCTCTGCAACCCTTTGAACAGCCTCCTCAGGAATGAAATTTTTGGTGCTATGGTTCTGGATATCGTGCAGGATTTCCAGCAGGTAATCCTTGCGTCTAGGATATTTGCTGAGTATCTTTTCAACCTCCATACTCAAGATTTTTGCCTTAAGTTAAGCCAAAAAGAAACTACAAGCAACAGTAAGGTGCAATTTAGAATTAGACTACTTGGGAGGGAAGTGAATGAAGGGATGTAAAAATTTGGGGAATCAATTAAACGATCCCGTGTTTTTGAATGAATTGGCATGTTGTTTCTGCTTATTTCTGGCCCTGCGAAAATCGAAATTAAAAGTCATTGCCATTTAGTTAGAGAGATTTTTCATGTTGAGTCCCTATATATCGTGATAGATTCCACCGAAACATTATTAAACGATATATAAATAGATATCCTTTGCTACGCTCAGGATGACAGGTTACGTTGATAGTTGATTGTTGTTAGTTGACAGCAAATACAAACACAGATTTGTCTTAAATCAACAAAACACCAAACACTAAAAGCCAAAAACTACTGCTTACTGAATACCATAAAGGTAAACCTACTTTCCGTTGGTTTAAAAGGTAAACGAAAAAAGGGTTGCTACGCAACCCTTTCTGCTTATGTATTTATATGGTTAGAGTTTTCGTTTAACCTCAACCTCCTGGAATCCCTCAACAATATCGCCAACCTTGATGTCGTTAAAGTTCTTGATATTTAATCCACACTCAAAGCCCGATGAAACCTCACGAACATCGTCCTTGAAGCGCTTGAGCGATTCAAGTTCGCCGGTGTAGATTACAATACCATCGCGGATAAGACGAACCTTATTGCTGCGCGAGATTTTCCCTTCACGAACAATACATCCGGCCACTGTTCCAACCTTGGTAATCTTGAATGTTTCAAGTACCTCGGCCGATCCGGTAATCTCCTCCTTAATCTCAGGGGCAAGCATGCCCTCAATGGCATCCTTAATCTCGTTAATGGCATCGTAGATGATGGAGTACAGGCGTATATCAATTTCCTCCTTCTCGGCTAGCTTACGGGCACCGGCCGAGGGACGAACCTGGAAACCAATCACAATGGCGTTAGATGCTGCTGCAAGCAGGATATCCGACTCGGAAATCTGACCAACCGCCTTATGAATTACGTTAACCTGCACCTGCTCAGTGGAGAGCTTGATGAGGGAATCGGATAGCGCCTCAATTGATCCGTCCACATCGCCTTTTACCACCAGGTTAAGTTCCCTGAAGTTGCCAATGGCAATACGGCGGCCAATTTCGTCGAGAGTGATATGCTTTTTGGTCTTCATGCTTTGCATGCGTACCAGTTGCTCGCGCTTGTTGGCAATTTCGCGAGCCTCACGGTCGGAGTCGAGTATGTTAAAGTAATCGCCAGCCTGGGGAGCGCCGTTCAAGCCAATTACCTGAACAGGAGTTGATGGGCCGGCTTCATGGATACGCTGTCCGCGCTCATTAAACATGGCTTTTACGTGACCGTAATAAATTCCGGCTAACATAATATCGCCCTGGCGAAGTGTTCCGTTCTGAACCAGAACGGTGGCAACGTATCCCCTACCCTTGTCGAGTGCCGATTCGATAACCGTTCCTGATGCACGCCTATTGGGATTTGCCTTAAGGTCTTTTAGTTCGGCCTCAAGCAGCACTTTTTCCAGTAACTTATCGACATTCAAACCTTTTTTTGCCGAAATCTCCTGGCACTGATACTTTCCACCCCAATCCTCAACCAGGTAGTTCATGTTAGCCAGTTCCCCCTTGATTCGCTCGGGGTCGGCTGTTGGCTTATCAATCTTATTGATAGCAAAAACAATGGGTACCCCGGCAGCGCTGGCGTGATTAATAGCCTCAACGGTTTGGGGCATCACGGCATCGTCGGCGGCTACCACTATAATGGCAACGTCGGTTAGTTTAGCACCACGGGCGCGCATGGCGGTAAAAGCCTCGTGGCCGGGTGTGTCGAGGAATGTGATCTTACGTCCATCATCAAGTTCAACACTGTATGCACCAATATGCTGGGTTATACCACCGGCCTCACCCGCAATAACGTTGGAGTGTCTTATGTAGTCGAGCAGCGATGTTTTACCATGGTCAACGTGACCCATTACGGTTACAATGGGTGAACGGGGTTTTGAATCCTCAGGTTTGTCCTCTTCCTCCTCCTTGATAACCTCGTGAACGTCAACGCTAACAAACTCAACCTTATAACCAAACTCATCGGCTACCAGAGCCATGGTCTCGGCATCCAGTCGTTGGTTAATGGAAACCATCAGGCCAAGGTTCATGCACACGTCAATAACATCGGTAACCGGAACGTTCATCATGGCAGCCAACTCATTGGCCGAAACGAACTCCGAAACCTTAAGCACCTGCTTCTCCTGTTCCTGGCGTTCAAGTTCCTCGCGCTGACGGGCGCTAAGTATTTCACGTTTCTCGCGGCGATACTTGGAACTTTTAGTCTTCCCTTTGCTGGTTAACCTAGCAAGGGTTTCCTTAATTTGACGCTGCACCTCTTCCTCGTCGACCTCAGGCCTTATTACCTTCTTCTTATTCTTCTTTTTGAGCTTTTTGGCTTTAAGGTCGTCCTTGTTGGCTTCCCTATCAACCTTTACCTCCTGTGGTTGCTCAATGCCTACCTTATCGCCCTTTTTGATACGTTTCCGTTTCTTCTTCTTTCCTTCCTTATCGAAATCGGACGATGAGGCAACAGGTTTTTTCTTTACCTCAAAGCGGCTGAGGTCAATTTTACCCTTGATGGTTGGTCCAGAGAGTTTTTCAACCTCGGCCCTGTAAACCTCAGGCTCTGCTTCCTGCGTTCTGGCAGTAACCTCGGGTTCAGCTGGGATTTCCTTTTCAGCCTCAACGGCAGGTTTCTTAATCACCTCCTTGGTGGGTTGTGGCTTTTCGTCCTTTTGATGAGGACGATGCGCCTCCTTTGTGTGGGTTTTTCCAGCCTTTTCGATATCAATTTTGCCAACCACCTTAGGGGCTTCAACCTTAACATTGGGTTTAATAACCTCTTCCTGCTTTGGCTTAGCTTCTTTTTCCTCTTTTGGGGTCGAAGGTTGCTCCTTTACTGGCGTAGGCTTTTCCTCAGGCTTAGGCTCGGGTTTAGGCTCTTTAGGCTTTTTGCCTAAAGTATCGAGGTCAATCTTACCCTTTACCTTAAGGTCGATTTTAGGTTTTTCGACCTCAATGGTTGGGGTAACCGTTTCAATTGTGTTTGTTTTAATGATTATCTCATCGTCCGATGGCTCATCGGAGAAATCATCCTCGTCCTTTTCAATATCGTCGATAGATATTGTTTTCTTTTTATCCCTTAAAGCCTTAAGGTTTTCCTTTTGTTGCTCAGTTTTTTTCTTAAGGTCTAGCTCGCTGCCAAACTCTTTCTCAAGAATGGTGACAACATCCTGGTCAACCTTAGCGTTGGGATTGTTTTCCACATCGTAACCACGCTTGTGGAGAAACTCTACCAGTGTTCCCACGCCAACGTTAAACTCTTTTGCCAGCTTACTGAGCCTGATTTTGTTATCGCTTGTCATAAAGGCTTCTTCCCCTGATTTATTTATTACTTTGCAAAACTAAACTAATGGCAAAACTATTCAAATTCTGACTTCAAAATTCTTATGATTTCCTTAACGGTTTCCTCCTCGAGGTCAGTACGTTTTACAAGCTCATCGAATGGAATCTCAAGTACGCTCTTGGCTGTATCGCAACCAATACCTTTCAGAACATCAATTATCCACTCGTCAATCTCGTCAACAAATTCATCGATGCTAACATCTTCCTCGTCCTCAGCAGCCGATTCACGGTAAACATCAATCTCGTAACCGGTAAGCTGGCTTGCCAGCTTGATGTTGTATCCACCCTTACCAATGGCCAGCGATACTTCCGATGGTTTTAGGTAAACCTCGGCACGCTTGTTTTCCTCATCAATCTTAATGGACGTAATTTTAGCAGGACTTAGGGCGCGCTGTATAAACAGCTGGGTGTTTGTGGTGTAGTTTATTACATCGATGCTTTCGTTCCTTAGCTCACGAACAATTCCGTGTATTCGGCTACCCTTCATGCCCACGCAGGCACCAACCGGGTCGACACGCTCATCGTACGATTCAACGGCAACCTTTGCCCTTTCGCCGGGTATGCGAACAAGTTTTTTAATGGTGATTAAGCCATCGAAAATCTCGGGCACCTCAAGCTCAAATAGTCGTTCCAGAAAAGCATTGGCTGTTCGTGAAAGGATGATCTGAGGGGTGTTATTACGCATCTCTACCTTGTAAACCACGGCACGAATGCTGTCGCCTTTGCGGTAAAAGTCGGATGGAATTTGCTCGCTTTTGGGGAGTACAAGTTCATTCCCTTCGTCGTCGAGCACAAGGATTTCCTTTTTCCAAACCTGGTAAACCTCACCGGTAATTATTTCGCCAATCCTATCCTTGTACTTACTGTAAAGGTTGTTGCGCTCCAGCTCCATGATTCGCGATGTAAGGTTTTGGCGAAGCGCCAGAATGGCCCTGCGTCCAAACTCCGATAGCGAAACCTCCGAAGTAACCTCCTCGCCAACCTCGTAATCCTCGTCAATCTTGCGGGCGTCGGAAAGTGAAATCTGACGGTTTGGGTCTTCTACCGCACCATCCTCAACCACTTCGCGGTTACGGTAAATCACAAAATCGCCCTTATCAATGTTGATAATTATATCAAAGTTATCGTCGGAACCGTAAAGCTTAACCAACATGCTGCGGAAAACATCCTCAAGCACACTCATCATGGTTGGCCTGTCAATATTCTTGAGTTCCTTAAACTCCAGAAACGAATCAATTAAGTTCAGATTCTCCATTGCTTTAAATATTTTTCCCTATTATATCACTTAAACTTAAGTACTACTTTCGCGCTTTTAACTTGCTGGTAAGTCAGCTGGATGGGCTCTACCACTTCCTGTTTTTTCTTAGAACCCGGAATGTTTACCTTTTTGCTTACACCGAGTACAAATCCGGTGTTATCGGCACTGTTAAGTACACCCTTTATCTTTTCACCCGTTTTAAGCACAACATCCAGTTCCTGGCCAATATTTTTTATGTACTGGCGAGGTATTTTTAAGGGTTGGCCTAACCCGGCTGAGGTTACCTCCAGCTCAAAATCCTCCCTATCCCTGTCGAGGGGGTTTTCAATCCCCCTGCTAATACTAACACAGGAGTCAATTGAAACACCCTTGTCGCCATCTACGGTTACAATAATCTTATTATCGGCACCAACCGAAACATCGACAAGGAAAAGGTTTTCCTTTTCCAGCAAAGGGGTTACTATTTCAAGTATGGCTTCCTTACTAATCATCCTTACGCATTTTTTAAGCAAAACAGGGGACAAAGTCCCCTGCCACTTCCAGCAAAACTTTTGCAAATATAGCAATATTTTCAACAAATTGCAAATTATTTGTTTGAAAACCAGTAGCTGTCATCATAATGGTAGTTGAAAACACGCTTTTGGGTTGCTAATATTTAAAAAAATGTTGTAATTAGCTCAAATTATTTTGCTTTGAGAATTGCAGTTAACACAAGGCTTTTGCTTAAGGATAAGCTGGAAGGGATAGGCTGGTTTACCTATGAAACACTCATACGGATTACCCGGAACCACCCGGAACACCAGTTTTTTTTCATATTTGACAGGCCCTACCACAACTCGTTTATTTTTAGCAACAACATAACACCACTGGTAGTGCCACCCCCTGCACGTCATCCGTTCTTATGGTACTACTGGTTTGAGTTTAAAATTCCAAAAACACTCAAAGCCATTAATGCTGATGTTCTGGTATCGCCCGACGGCTACATTTCGTTGAAATCCGATACTCCCCAGGTAGCAGTTATACACGACATTAATTTTTACCATGCGCCCCAGGGTTTACCTTTCTTCACATCGCACTACATGAACTACTTTTTCCCACGTTTTGCCCAAAAGGCAAAGCGGGTTGTTACCGTAAGCCAATTTTCACGTACCGATATTGCCAATAATTTTAATATCGACCCAAATAAAATTGATGTAGCATACAACGGTGCAAGCAACAGTTACAAGCCTCTTTCCGAAAGTGAAATTCAGCGGGTACGGGAGAGTATCTCCGAGGGTAAACCCTACTTTCTTTTTGTGGGAGCATTTAATCCGCGCAAGAATGTTGCCCGTTTAATTGAAGCCTACGACATATTCCGCAAAAGGACTGGTTCAGCAATAAACCTCCTGCTTGTAGGTGAACCCATGTTTAAAACCAACGATATCGGCATAGCCTATAAAAACTGTAACCACAAAAACGATATCAAATTCCTTGGCAGGAAAGGCCTTGATGAACTCACTAAAATTACTGGGGCTGCACATGCTGTAATTTACCCTTCGACCTTTGAGGGCTTTGGGATTCCCTTGCTGGAGGCCATGAAATGTGGCATACCCATAGCAGCTTCAAACGTCACGGCTATTCCTGAGGTTACGGGTAATTCAGCTATTTACTTCGACCCCTATTCCGTGGATGAGATGGCTGATGCCATGCAGCGTGTAGCCTACGATACTGAACTGCGAGAAACACTTAGCGCCAACGCGCTGAACCGACAACAACAATTCAGCTGGGATAATACTGCTCAGGTATTGTACAGTAGCATCGAAAAATGTTTTTAGCAATGCTTAAGCAGTACCTAAATGTCAATGTGATTGAAGCCGGATGCGATGAAGCCGGAAGGGGATGCCTGGCAGGCCCTGTTTTTGCAGCCGCTGTTATTCTTCCACCCGACTTCAACGACCCGCTCATTAACGACTCCAAGCAGCTAAACCACAAACAGCGCATGCAGCTCCGCAAGGTTATTGAGCACTACGCATTGGATTGGGCAGTAGCAAGTGTATCGAACCAAGAGATTGACAAAATAAACATACTGAACGCAGCCATACATGCAATGCACATCGCTATTGGAAAACTTAGCAAGCTGAAACCAGAACATTTGCTGATTGACGGTAACCGTTTTAAACCTTATCCCGGAATTCCCCATACATGCATTATCAAGGGCGACTCTAAATTTCTTTCCATAGCCGCAGCATCGATACTTGCAAAAACCTACCGCGATGAGTTCATGGTGAACATTAGCAAGGAGTACCCGCTTTATAGCTGGGATATCAACAAGGGCTATCCTACAAAAAAGCATAGGGAGAGTATTGCCAAACATGGGACTACTCCTTACCACCGGCTAAGCTTTAGGCTATTGTAGCTTTATTGTGTGAAGTTGAATTAAACTAATACCATATTTAGTTGTCCAAAAAAACAAACCTAAAAAATAAATGCCATGATTAAACGATTAACAACACTTTTACTGGGATTTTTGCTCCTGGTTAGTTCAGCCATTAAAGCCGACGAGGGGATGTGGCTTCTCCCTCTACTGCAAAAGTATAACATCCAAACAATGCAGCAGAAAGGCTTTAAGCTTACTGCCGACGATATCTATAACCTCAACCAGGCAAGTATAAAGGATGCTGTTATTATTTTTGGGCGCGGTTGCACCGGCGAGGTGGTTTCCGACCAGGGTCTGGTTCTCACTAACCACCACTGTGGTTACGGCGCCATTCAACAGCACAGCACCCCAGAACACGATTACCTTGAGGATGGTTTCTGGGCTAAGTCGTTTGAGGAGGAAATACCTACACCCGGCTTAACAGCAACTTTCCTTATTCGTATTGAGGATGTTACCGACCAGGTTAACGCTGCCTTTAAACCTGAAATGTCCGAAGCTGATCGCGACAAGGCTGCCATGGAGATTGGCCGTAAAATTGCAAAGCAAGCAACCGATGGCACCCACTACACCGCAAGTGTACGCAGTTTCTTTGGGGGAAACCAGTATTTCCTTCTGGTTTATGAGGTATTCAACGATGTTCGACTGGTTGGAGCACCCCCATCATCAATAGGTAAGTTTGGTCACGACACCGACAACTGGATGTGGCCCCGCCACACCGGCGATTTCTCGGTATTCCGCATTTATGCCAGTAAGGATAACAAACCTGCCGACTACTCGCGCGAAAACGTTCCCTACAAACCCAAGCATTTCCTACCAATATCGCTGAAGGGGGTAAACAATGGCGATTTCACCATGATAATGGGATACCCGGGCAGCACACAACGCTACATGACCTCTGTAGAGGTTCAGGAACGTATTAATATACTCAACGCCAACAGGATATACGTTAGAGGTATTAAGCAGGAAATCTGGCTAAAGGATATGCAAGCCGACAAGGCCGTTAACATTAAGTACGCCTCAAAGTACGCCGGATCCAGCAACTACTGGAAAAACTCCATTGGCATGAACAAAGCGCTAAAGCGCCTTAAGGTTTACGATTTCAAGAAACAGCAGGAAGAGGAGTTTACCAAGTGGGTTCTTGCCTCGCCAGAACGTCAACAGAAGTATGGCGAAGCACTTAGCTTGATTAATGAGGGTGTAACAGGCCGGAAGGAGTACCTACACGCCAGCCAGTACATTAGCGAAGCACTATTCAGCGGAACTGAAATAATTGGAATGGCAGCCATGACCCGTTCATTGGTTGATGCTCTAAAGGGCAACAAAACCGAAGAGGTTACCAAAATCAGTAAGTCGCTAAAGGCTCGCTCCGAGAACTTCTACAAGAACTACAACACACCAACCGACCAAAAAACGGCCAAGGCCATGTTCCGCATTTTCATGGAAAATGTTCCGCTAACCTATCAACCCGATATCTTCAACACCATCAGAACAAAGTACAAGGGCGATGTTGACAAGTTCGTTGACCAGATGTTTGCCAAAACCATGTTTACTGATCCAGCTAAGTTCAACGCTTTCCTTGACAAGCCAAGCCTAAAGGTTCTTGAAAAAGACCCTGTGTACGTTGCAGCGGCTTCCATCTCAAACAAATACGAAGAAATTAGCAAAGTAATGGCACCATTCAACGAAAAGTTGCAACGCGGACAGCGCCTTTACATAGCTGGGGTGCTTGAAATGAACGAAGGCAAAGCCATGTACCCCGATGCCAATTTCACCATGCGCCTCACCTATGGTGAAATAAAAGACTATTACCCCATGGATGCAGTTCACTACGACTACCTAACCACCCTTGATGGAGTTATGGAGAAGGAAGATCCTGACAACTGGGAATTTGTTGTTCCTGCCAAACTCAAGGAACTATATAACTCAAAGGATTACGGCCGTTACGGGAAAGATGGTAAAATGCCAGTGGCATTTATATCAACCAATGATATCACTGGCGGTAACTCAGGAAGCCCTGTAATGAACGGCAATGGAGAACTTATTGGCATTGCTTTCGATGGAAACTGGGAAGCTATGAGCGGCGACATTGTTTTTGAAAACAAGCTGCAACGCACCATATCGGTTGATATCCGCTACGTGCTATTTGTAATTGATAAGTATGCAGGTGCAACCCGACTGATTGACGAAATGAAAATTATTGAGTAGTGTACCTAACAAACATAAAAAAAGCCGAGTATTAACTCGGCTTTTTTTATATTAAACCAGATTTGTCAATAGAAACACTAATTTCTATTTCCCTCTAACTTCCTCTAACTCCATCATATTCTGACCATTCCGACTCATTCCGACCCATTCCGATTCATTCCAATTCATTCCGACTCATTCCTCAAAATCCATGGTACCTGGGTTAAAATGAAACGTAGTATATCCTCTATTTTCTTATTTTTACCACGACTCAGTTTTTTTTCATCAATTCAATATATACTATTCGTCAAAATGTATTACCTTTAGTCGGCTAATTAGTGAAACTTTGCGTTAAATATCATAGTAATTAATTATACAAACACCTCAAACTATCGTGGAAAAAGGCGAAGTTTTAATAAATCATTACGGTCCACTCTCCTATGAGGAGATAGGTTTTTTGCTCAACAAGATGACATCGTTGCTGGAGCGGTACAACTTTGGAATTACCATTCGCAAAAAGGTTTACTCGGCAATGGTCGAGAGCCTGGAAAACATATATAAGCATCAGGATGTTATAAAGGGGAGCAATAACTATCAACCAAAATTTTCGCTAGTACTGGAAAAAGACAAGGTAGACTTATCCTGCTCAAACTCATTACTAAAAGTAAAAATTGGACCGTTAAAAGAACGATTGGAAAAAGTTAATCAACTCGATAAAGCTGGCCTAAAGGAGTTTTATAAGGAGGTTATCCTCAGTGGAAATGTCACCCAGAAAGGTGGTGCTGGTCTGGGCATTATTAATATCGCCAAGGTTACTGAAAACAAGCTGGAGTTTACTTTTGACGATATTGATGAACAGTACACATACTTTACTCTGAGAATTAAGGTGTCGCTTCAAAACCAAAACAACTAGTGACCATGGAACCATTATACATAGAGCCCAGCGAGTTTACACCCCGCGTGTTTTTCGATCCGGAAAATTCGGTTTTCGAGATCTCAGGTTTTTCAAGGCCCGAAAATACCGTTGGATTCTACAAGCCGCTCATCAAATGGCTGGAAGACTACGAGGATAATGTTTTGGCAAAAAACACTAACTTTAACAAAAGCAACCTTGTACTGAATCTTAAGCTTACCTACTTCAACTCAGCCTCATCAAAATTCCTTATGGATATACTTATGGTTTTCATGAAGTTTCACTCCAAAGGCAATGCCGTTGAAATTAACTGGTACTACGATGAGGATGACGACGAAATTTTTGAGTCAGGCGAGGAAATTTCAGAGATGATTAATTTCCCATTCAACTTTATTCCTATCACACCTAACTCGTAAATTGATTAGAATGAACCCATTAGTTTTACAGGCTAGCAACACAACACCATATATCGATTTTAACCCAAGCGAGAATAGACTGACCATTTCAGGCTACTCACGCCCTGAGAATGTTAGAGACTTTTATATGCCCGTTATGGATTGGTTGGAATCGTTTAGCAACGAGCTAAAGAGCAAGATGTTAAAGGAAGAACAAATCCAACCCATTGAATTTCAGTTTAAACTGGTTTACTTTAACTCATCATCCGCAAAATTCCTATACGACATTATCATCATACTTAACCAGATACAAAAAGCTAAGGTACCGTTAAACATCAACTGGTATTACGACAAGGATGATTCCGAACTTCGTGAGGCCGGTGAGGATTTATCGGAACTGGCTCAGGTTCCATTCAACTTCGTTACCTACTAGTAATTCCAAATTTCCATAATTGCCAAGGTGCTGAATTGGAAATGTATCCAATTCCATTCAACTTTTTTGGTAAACTTTCATGAAACCTGTTATAAATCAATACCTTTAGCGGGTTTGCTGAAGGAAAGTGAAATACCCTTTAAAAAAAGTGTGCTTTAAAAAATCTATTTGTTAACAAAATTCTATTTTTGTTGGTTCTGATAAAACACTAAAAGCAATGACCGAACACGAATTAACCCTAGGGGACAGCGGCGAAAGGCCAAAAAATTTTTTAGAGGAGATTATTGAGGAAGATATTCGAACAGGCAAACATGGAGGCCGAGTGCTTACCCGTTTCCCGCCCGAACCTAACGGATATCTGCACATTGGTCATGCAAAATCGATATGCCTTAACTTTGGTTTGGCTCAAAAGTATGGTGGCAAAACCAACCTGCGTTTCGACGATACCAACCCTGTAAAGGAGGACGTAGAGTATGTAAACTCCATAAAGGAGGATATACGTTGGCTTGGTTTTGAATGGGCAAATGAGTTTTACGCCTCCGACTACTTTGAGCAGCTATACGAGTGGGCCGAGCTGCTAATCAAAAAGGGGTTAGCCTACGTTGATGACCAGTCGCAGGAAGAGATACGCATAAACCGTGGTACTGTAACCCAACCCGGAAAGGAAAGTCCTTGGCGCAACCGATCGGTTGAGGAGAACCTCGACCTTTTCCGCCGCATGCGCGCCGGCGAGTTTAAGGATGGCGAAAAGGTGCTACGCGCTAAAATTGACATGGCGCACCCCAATATGCTATTACGCGACCCCATTATGTACCGCATTATACATGCTGAGCATCACCGAACTGGCGACAAGTGGTGCATTTACCCCATGTACGATTACGCACATGGCCAATCCGATTCCATTGAACAAATTACCCACTCCATTTGTACGCTAGAGTTCGATGTGCATCGCCCCCTATACGATTGGTTTATTGAGAAGCTGGAGATTTTCCCTTCAAAACAGTACGAGTTTGCCCGCCTGAACCTCTCCTATACAGTAATGAGCAAGCGTAAGCTTTTACAGCTGGTACAGGAAAAGGTAGTAATGGGCTGGGACGATCCCCGTATGCCTACCATTTGCGGTTTACGTCGCAGGGGTTATACCCCAGAAGCCATACGTTACTTTGCCGATAAGGTAGGTGTGGCCAAACGCGATAACGTAATCGATTTATCGTTACTGGAATTTTGTATCCGCGAGGATTTAAATAAGCGTGCTGAGCGCCGCATGGCTGTACTCAACCCCCTTAAGGTGGTTATTACCAACTACCCCGAAGGACAGGTTGAAGAGCTTGAAGCCGTCAATAACCCCGAGGACGAAACAGCTGGTAAGCGCCTTATACCATTTAGCCGTGAAATATACATTGAGCGCGACGACTTCATGGAGAACCCACCCAAGAAGTTTTTCCGTCTGGCTCCCGGTCAGGAAGTGCGCTTGCGCTATGCCTACTTCATAAAGTGCGAGAAGGTAATTAAGGATTCCCAAGGCAATGTTATTGAGTTACATTGCACCTACGACCCAGCCTCACGCGGCGGTAACTCGCCCGATGGACGTAAGGTTCAAGGCACAATACATTGGGTTTCCATTCCGCATGCCGTAAAAGCCGAAATCAGGCTATTCGATAGGCTATTCTCCAAACCCGACCCCGACGATGTTCCCGAAGGGCAGGATTGGAAATCGTCACTCAATCCCGAATCGCTCACAGTTATTGAGGGGTATCTCGAACCATCACTAAAACACGCAAAACAATTAGATAAGTTCCAGTTTGAGCGCCTTGGTTACTTCTGTGTTGATTACGATTCAACGCCTGAACATCTGGTGTTCAACAGAACTGTAACTCTGAAAGACACTTGGGCAAAATTAGCCGGCAAATAGCCGGCTATTGCCCTTAACAAAAAGCCTTACCATAAAAATTTGCAAAAATATTTTGCAAATCAATTTTTAAAAACATTATCTTTGCAGCGTTGTAACAGCATTGTCCTGTGGTGTAATTGGCAACACGTCTGACTCTGGATCAGAAGAGTCCAGGTTCGACCCCTGGCAGGACAACAAAAAACCGCTCAGCTGAGCGGTTTTTTTATTTTCTTTTTTCTACATTTATGCAAAATTATTGCGATGACCAACGTAATACCCATTTACCATATTGGCCTTATTCAGGCCTGGTTTGCAGCCTTACTGGTTTACCGAAAACCAAACAAGGGAGCAGCCGACCGGTTACTGGTTATTTGGCTAATTGTGATTGGTATCGAGATGCTTTATTCCCTACTTAATGCAAAATATCTAACCTGGCTGCCCGATTTAATTATTATCCCGCTAAGCTATGGGCCTTTCCTGTTCTTCTATACTAAACTTTTAACATCAAAAAAGCCTACAACCCTCCGGAATATTCATAGGCACCTCATTCCGTTTTACCTTTTCATACTTATTGCAGCCGTTTGGGGCAAACCAATTGATATTGACTCCGTTAACTTTTACAGCAAAGGGCCAATCACTTGGCTGGCAATTTTCAACTATGCTCTTTTCCTGATAGTTATTCTTTACTACTGGCGAGCATCGCTCATTCTAATCCGAAAACATAATCGCACACTGGGCGACCATTTCTCGTACCGCTCGGAAACTATCATGCTAAACTGGGTCAAAAATATAGCCATTTGGATCCTCTCTGGCTTTTTTGCTTCGGGCATTACCTTTATAATTTTTTCAACCCAAAATATTTTCCCTTTTAATCCCATTGAGCTTTTCCATTTGGGTTTACTGGTTTTCACCTTTTCCATAAGCTATTACGGGATCCACCAGCCGGTACTCTACCAATACCAAAAACCTAAACAAATAGAGGTAACTGAAGATTTACAGACCAAAACATCACAAAAATTGAGCGATTTACTTTATGAGCACATGGTTAAGAACAAGCCCTACCTGAATAATGAGTTAACCATTCAGGATTTAGCCGACCAGCTCAAAGTAAGTTCCCAGGAAATCTCCAGTTACCTTAACAAGGAACTTGGCGTAAACTTTTTCAACTATATCAACGGTTTCAGGATTGAAGAGGCCAAGCAAAGGCTTACAAATCCTAACTTCGACAACGAGACCCTCCTGGGTATTGCCTACGATTCAGGGTTTAACTCCAAAACATCGTTCAATACCCTTTTTAAAAAGGAAACCGGAATGACACCATCCGAATATAAAAAGGCCTTTAGGAGTTCAACTAAAAAAAATACTTAGAAGAATCTCCTCAATCATCCTGTGTTATAAAATCTGTATATCAATTAGTTAGAACGTGTAACTTTTGATAAAATTGTTCAAACTTTTTATTTGAACGACCAGGTTACATCACTTTTCTAAATAGCTATCCAAAACCTTAACCAAAAATCAAAATTTAAAGCTATGAGAAAAGTTATTTTTGCATTACTGATTTGCATGGTTGCAATGCCATCATTCGCACAGGAAAATCAGGAAAAGAAGACCAACGAAGAAGTAAAAACCGGCTGGACAGTTGGTGTTTTACCGGCATTAGGCTACGACTCAAACCTGGGCTTCCTTTATGGAGCCATTGTTAACTCGTTCGATTTTGGCGACGGCTCCAGGTATCCCGACTTCAACCACAACCTTTACCTTCAGCTATCGGCCTATACAAAGGGTAGCATGGATGCCATTGCCTACTTCGATTCCTACACACTTATTCCAAACAAACACTTTATTGGTCGCCTAAGCTTTAACCGGAACAGGACATACCCATTCTACGGTTTTAACGGCACACAAACCGTTTACAACGCCGATTTTGAAAATATCAATGCCACCGACGATTTTATTTCTCAAGTATTTTACAAATACGACCGTAAGCTTGCAAAAGCCGATTTCCTACTTGAAGACAGAATAGCCGACAGCAAATTTAAGTGGATTGCAGGTTTTGACCTTGGCTGGTACGATGTTGCAACAGTAGATATTGACCACCTAAACAAAGGTCGCGACGACGATGAGCTTATCCCCGATGTTCCCATTCTATACGATCAGCTTGTTAGCTGGGGAATCATCTCGGCCGACGAAAAAGATGGTGGATTTGATAATAGTGTTAAGTTTGGGCTGGTTTTTGATACCCGCGACCGCTTAACTAACCCAATGAAAGGGGTATGGACAGAACTACTTTTTAGGGCATCGCCCAAGTTCATTGGCAACAACGATAACTACGGACGAGTATCGTTAATCCATCGCCAATACCTAACGCTTGTAAAGGAAAAACTATCGTTTGCATATAGACTCTGGTACGAAGGGAACCTAGGTAACGTGCCTTTTTACGCCCGTCAGCATCTAACCACCAGCAACTACTACGAAGGTTTTGGTGGCGCTCAAACCGTTAGGGGTGTTTTGATGAACAGGGTTGTTGGTCAGCATACAGCTATCGGTAATTTTGAGCTTCGTTGGAAGGCATACCGCTTCCATGCCATTGGGCAAAACTTTTACCTAGGCTTTAACCTTTTTGCCGATGCTGGCAAGGTATTGAAAGGTTACGATATGGACCTAACAAATGTTCCTGTTGCCCAACGCAACCAGCTGTTTTCAAACAGCTATAAAGATTTATATACCACATTTGGCGCTGGTTTGAAAATCGTAATGAATGAAAACTTTGTGGTATCGGCCGATTATGGCGTGGCCATGGACAAAAATTACGGTTCATCGGGATTGTACGTTTTGGTTGGTTATCTGTTCTAGATTCAAGAAAAAATTGCTAAATGATGATGCGAAAAGCACTTTTCATATTACTCTGCGTTTGCAGCACTATGCTGCAAGCGCAGAACTGGCAGGACCCAAAGGTTTTTGCCATAAACAGGCTGCCCTCACACACTCTACTGGTCCCATTTCCTGAAAAGTCAAGCAGTATTTCCTACATTTTCAATTCTGAATTTGTGCAATCCTTAAATGGGGATTGGAAATTTATGCTGATAAACAACCCGTTGAACACTCCCGAAAACTTTTCAAATGTAGAATTTACCGATAGCGAATGGAGCACCATTCCTGTTCCATCAAACTGGCAAACTAAGGGGTATGGTACTCCAATTTACTCAAACCAAATACACCCATTCCCAGCTAATCCACCCTTTGTTCCAAACGAGGGAAACGAGACCGGGCTTTACCGCCACACCTTCCGGATCCCTGAGAATTGGAATAGCAGTAGGGTAATAATTCACTTTGCTGGGGTACAATCGGCAATTGACCTTTGGATAAATGGCCATTACGTTGGCTACTCACAAGGAAGCATGACCCCCGCCGAGTTCGACATTACACCATACATTACCGCTGGACAGAATCTTTTGGCAGCAAGGGTAATCAACTGGTCCGATGGAAGTTACCTGGAAGATCAGGATTTCTGGCGATTAGGCGGAATTTTTCGCGATGTATTTGTTTACGCTCAGCCTCAAAATGCACTCTGGGATATTGAGGTTAACACTTCATTCAGTAAAAGCTATACTGAGGCCACCCTTTCAGTTAGCGGGGTACTAACAAATACAACGAGCCAGCTACCCAACATCAGCCTTTCACTTTTTGATAGTAATGGCATTGCAGTGTTTGAAAAAACGGTTCAACCCAAACTGAGCAGTGGGATAGCTACCTTTAAAGTAGATGAGATAGTGAACAACCCACAGCTTTGGAGTGCCGAGACGCCTAATCTTTATCAACTTATTGTTGAGATTGAGGGTAGATACTACCAGCAGCTGGTTGGGTTCAGGGATGTTAAAGTAGAAAACGGACAGCTACTAGTTAACGGACAACCAATAAAAATAAAGGGAGTAAACCGACATGAGTTCGACCCCTACAACGCTCGTACGGTTTCGTATGAGCTCATGGAGAAGGATGTTGTCCTGATGAAACAGAACAACTTCAATGCAGTTCGTACAGCCCACTATCCGCATCATCCATATTTTTATGAGCTATGCGACAGGTATGGGCTCTACGTAATGGACGAGGCCAATGTTGAATCGCACTACCTATGGCAGTACCGTAATCAATCGCCAGTGCTTTACCCCGAATGGAAGGATGCTATTGTTGACCGGGGGGTTAGCATGGTAATGCGTGACCGCAACCATCCATCGGTAATAATATGGTCGCTAGGTAACGAGTCGGGCGACGGACCAAACATGGTTGCCATGGCCGATACCATCAGAAAAATTGATGCTGCAAAAAGGCCTATTCATTATGAAAGCAAAGCTCTTAAACGCCCCCTTAGCTTCGATGGTGTGGGTGCCTTTGAAAAGTTAAGGCGAATGTTATCGGCCTTACAATGGTCAAAAGCCCTTACAGAGTACGACTTTAATGCTGGTATGTACCCTACCCTGGATAGGCTGAAGGAGATGGCTAAACTCGACAAAAAGGAACGCCCTATACTTATATGTGAGTACTCGCACGCCATGGGCAACAGCAATGGCCATTTCAAGGAGTACTGGGACTTATTCGAGAGCCACCCACGAATGGTTGGGGGCTATATATGGGACTGGACTGACCAAGGTCTGATTAAACATACATCTAACGGCAAACCATTCTACGCCTACGGAGGCGATTTTGGCGACAAACCCAACGATAAGGACTTTTGCCTGAACGGCGTTACTTTTCCCGACCGTTCCCTTAAACCTGCTATGGCCGAAATAAAAAAGGTACAACAGTACATTAAATTTACAGGGATTGATTTTGATCGCAAAACCGTTAACCTTAAGAATACATATGCCTTCCTGAACCTAAAAAGCTTTAACCTAACATGGAGCATTTCTGAAGACGGCATTACCGTTCAAAAAGGGGAACTGCCGTTACCCGACGTTAAGCCAAATGGAGAGGGCTCGGTAACAATTCCATACACGCTCCCTCAAATCAATCCAGGCAAACGTTACCATCTTAACCTATCGGTTCAACTGGCAAACGATGAGCCATGGGCTAAAAAGGGCTTTGAGGTGGCAACATACCAGTACGAAATGCCCTGGCTGGTACAAAAACCCACCACCATTGCTGCCACTAGCGGTAATTTGAATGTAACCGAAAATGCAGATACGTGGATTGTTAGTGGCCAGGCCTTTAGCATTGAATTCAATAAAACTACCGGAACAATTTCAAAATGGAAATCGAATGGCGAAATGGTAGCCCAGAACGGGCCAAGGGTTAACCTTTGGCGCGCCCCTACAAGTAACGATATTGGCACGGGATTCAACCCCGACCCTCGTTTCTCGTTCCACGGAAAACTTTGGCAAAAGTATGGGTTAGACAATTTGATTATTAAGAAATCGAAGGTTACAATTTCCACAACCGGCAAGGGAGTTGTAGTGCTAACCCACCAGACCCTTGAAGGTAATAAATCGAGATTTAATGCTGTGATTACCCATGTTATTAACCCTGACGGAGTTGTAGATATCAACTATAAATTGACCTGTAGCAAAAAATTCAACCTGCCCCGTGTTGGCCTTATGCTTGAGTTGCCTAAAGAGTTCTCGCAGGTTGAGTGGCTTGGCCGCGGGCCTCAGGAAAACTACCGCGACCGCAGCTACGCTGCACATTGGGGATTATACCGCAAAACCGTTGATAGTATGGTTACACCATACATAAAGCCTCAGGAAAACGGTAACCGCTACGATGTGGACAGAGTAAGCATATTTAACCCCAACGGTACAAGCGGGATTGAGGTAACCGGAAAATCGTTCTGCTTTAGCATACATCCTTACTCGTTAGAAACACTCACCAAGGCAACACATACACCCGACCTCGTTGAAAGTCCCGTCAACCATCTTTATATCGACCTGGCGCAAAATGCACTTGGTAGCGAGAGTTTCTTCTACAACTACCTGCAAGAATATGTTTTAAAGGGCAAGAAGTTTGAGTTTCAGGTAAGCCTCAAACCGGTTACCAAAAACTAGTTAAAATGCATAATGGCAACACAATGAAAAGAATATCGATACTAACAGCTCTGATATTTACTACAGATTTGCTGTTTGGGCAAAGTTACACCTTAAAATCGCCCAATGGCATTTTAGTGGCAAATATCGATTTAAAGGATAGGTTAACCTACTCGCTATCCTGTAATGGCAATGCAATTGTTGAAGCCTCGGGTATAGCAATGAGAACGAGTGCTTTTGCAGAGAGCGATTTTTTGGGGAAGCATACCGCAACATTCAATAGCAAAAACCAAGCTGTGAAATTGCTTTGGGGAACTACAAAGGAGATTGATGAAAATTTCAACCAGCTAAAGCTGAATTATAGTAATGGCCTTTCGGTTGAGTTCCGTTGCTATAACGAGGGTTTTGCTTGGCGTGTTGTTTCAGCATTTGACAGGGAGGTTATAGTTTATAACGAAACAAGTGAATTCAACATTCCCAACAGTGCAACTGTTTACTTCCCCGAGGTAAAGGGTTTCCTTACTCCATTTGAGGTTAATTACTTACCAAAATCGATGCAAACCATAGCCGATGGCACTCTAGGTTTAACCCCCTTCATGTATAAAACACCAAGCGGCGAACTGGTTGTGATATCGGAATCGAATCTCTTCGAATATCCGGGCATGTTCATCCGCAAGGATGCAGGTAACTCAGTAAAAGCGGTATTCCCTCTTTATCCTAAGAAGGAAAAACAGGAATTGCCAGGCAGACTTCATCTGGTCAAGTGGCCTCAAATTTCAAGGATGGTGGTAAAGAAAACCGAAAACTATATTGCCAAAAGTAATGGTAATCGTTCATACCCCTGGCGTGTAGTAATGGTGGCACAAAACGATGCCGAAATTCTACAAAATAGCTTGGTTTACCTGCTTGCCGATGAGCCCAAGATGGACTATGGTTGGGTAAAACCAGGTAAGGTGGTTTGGGACTGGTACCATAACTGGAACCTACAAGGCGTTGAATTTAAACCGGGGATAAATACCCAGACCTATAAGTATATGGTTGACTTTGCCGCCAATAACGGCATTGAGTACATCAATATTGACGACGGATGGGCTAAGCTTTGGGATTTTAAAAAGGTTAATCCAAACCTGAACCTCAAGGAGGTCATTGACTATGCCAACAGCAAGGGTGTTAAGGTATTTATTTGGGCAATGTGGAACACTATTGATAAAGACTTTACAGCTAACCTCGACATGTTTAGCAAATTGGGAGTAGCAGGAATCAAGGTAGACTTTTTCGACCGCGCTGACCAGCGTATAGTTGATTTTGTGAATAAGTTAGCTGATGAATGTGCCAAGCGCAACCTTTTACTAAACCTACACGGCATGTACAAGCCTACCGGAATAAATCGCACTTTCCCAAACATTGTTAATATTGAGGGAGTGCTTGGGCTTGAGTACAATAAATTTTCCGACAAGTGCACACCGGTTCATAACCTCACCATTCCCTTCGTAAGGAATGTGGTTGGCCCCATGGATTACACTCCCGGCTCAATGCGACATGTAACCCCTGAACAATTCGTAAAATCATGGGAGAACCCCCACTCCATGACTACCAGGGCCCAGCAAATGGCAATGTATATAGTTTACCACGGCGGGGTTCAAATGCTAGCCGACTCGCCAACGCTCTACCAAAAAGATAGCATTGCCCAGAACTTTTTATCAGGAGTTCCCGTAACATGGGATAAAACCATTGCCCTTGAAGGCAAAGTTGGCGAAAGCATTGCAGTTGCCCGTAAACATGGTGATAAGTGGTATATTGGATGTATGACTGCAAACCAAGAGCATGACTTTAACTTTAACTTTAACTTAAACCTCAACCTCCTCGATGACAGGGAGTATAAAATGACAATTATTGCTGAAGGTAATTCCGATGACGAATTAGTACTAAGCTCAAAACGTATTGGTAAAAACGATAGACAAAACTTTAAGGTAAAACCCCGTAGTGGATTGGTAATAATTCTAGAGTAAACCAATGGTAGAAAGGATTGTTTCAACTTTTAAGGATCGTTTTGGCTCCGATCCCTTCGTTTTTAGAGCTCCCGGCAGGGTGAATCTGATAGGCGAACACACCGACTACAATAATGGTTTTGTGATGCCTGCGGCCATAAACCGTTACGCATACTTTGCCATCAAACCAAACGGACTTGGCTTATACCGGTTCCACGCTGCCGATTTTAGGCGCGACTTCACAACCCCCGTTTACAAGATTGAGCCATCAAATGCACACTGGACAAACTACCTATTAGGGGTAATTGCCCAAATGGTAGCCGAGGGTAAAGATATCCCAGGTTTTGATTGTGTTTTTGGTGGCGATGTTCCAATTGGAGCGGGAATGTCATCGTCGGCAGCAATTGAGAGCGGATTGGCCTTTGCGCTGAACCATATCTATGGGCTTGGTTTTACGCGCATGCAACTTGCCCAAATAGCCCAAAGGGCTGAGCATGAGTATGCCGGGGTAAAATGCGGTATAATGGATCAGTTTGCATCGCTGCATGGCAAGCAAAACCATGTACTGCTGCTCGACTGCCGTAGCCTTGAGTTTGAGCCCTTTGAACTCAATATGGATAACCATTCCATCATTTTGGTTAATACCGGGGTAAAGCACTCGCTAGCTTCGTCGGAGTACAATAAACGCAGGCAGGAGTGCCAAGCCGGAGTTGATATCCTTAAAAAGTACAATAATTCAATACAATCGCTACGCGATGTAACAATCAATGATTTAAACAACCATAAAAGAGAGTTTAGCAGTAAGGTGTGGGAAAGGTGTTTGTATGTGGTTGAGGAAAATCAGCGCGTGGTTAATGCTGGTAAAGCACTAACCCAAAAGGACTTTGAATCGTTCGGAAAGTTAATGTACCAGTCGCATTACGGACTCCGTGACATGTATGAGGTTAGCTGTCCAGAGCTTGACAAGCTCGTTGAGTTAACTGAAAAACTCGATTATGTGGTTGGCTCACGAATGATGGGCGGGGGTTTTGGGGGTTGCACAATAAATGTGGTTAAAAACGCCCATATTGATGAGTTTACAAAATGTGTAAAAGAAAACTACAAAACACCCGATGGTAAAATTCCTCAAATTATTACCTGTGTGATTAGTAACGGAGCAGAGCTTTTGGTATACTAAAGGTTAGGTCAGCTTTACTCCCACTTAAAGGCTATCCTTTTTCGGATAGCCTTTTTGTTTTTTAATTATTCAATGTTAATTCGCTCTTTAATGATATAAATAGGACGTTGCTTGGTTTCTTCAAATATTCTTGCTATGTAAAGCCCAACTATTCCAAGACTTAACATCTGAGCGCCACCTAGCATGAGTATAAGAATTATAGTAGAAGCCCATCCTGGGATAGTCATGCCATTAATAAATTGAACTAAAACATATATTGAGTAACCCAATCCAAAAATGAATGATAAAAGCCCTAATATAAAGGGAATTTTTAAAGGTTTAGATGAGAAAGAAAGTATACCAGCAATTGCAAACTTTATCATCCGAATAAATGTATATTTAGATTTTCCAGAAATGCGCCTGGGAGAATGATACTCAACAAAAGCTGTTTTAAAACCCATCCAATTGATTAAACCCCGATTAAAACGTACTTTTTCAGGCAAACCTAAGAAAACATTAGCGGCATTTCGTGTCATCAAGCGAAAATCGGCACTCCCTTCTTTTAATGGAATATCAGAGAGATAATTAAAAAAACGATAGAATAAATGCGATGTTATTCTTTTAATAAATTTTGCATCAACAGTACTTTTTCTAATTGTAAGTACAATATCATAACCTTCATTTGCTTTGTTAATTAATGTTGGGATTAAAGTTGGCGGGTGCTGCATATCTGCATCCATAGTAATTATATAGTCGCCCGAAGCACTATTCATCCCAGCAATAATTGCAGATTGATGCCCAAAGTTTCTTGAAAGAGATATACCTTTTACCTTTCTATCATCCATTGCAATTTCTTTAATTGTTGAGAGAGTGCCATCCACACTCCCATCATCAACAAAAATGATTTCATACTCATACTTATCTGTAAGAACACTCCTCAATTCACTATATAGTAATTTTATATTACCTTCCTCGTTATAACAAGGCAGTACTACACTTATTTTCATTGTATTTTCTTATAGGGTTTAAGATCAAAAATATAAATTCTTTCGTATTGGTAGGCAACATAATCTGAATAAGGTATTTTAGCCCGCTCCTCCTCACTACCTAAAAACACAACATATCGTGCACCCCTTTTATATGCATCAACAATAGCTTCCCTATCGGAAAATCCATTATATAGAAATTTTGAATATCCAATTCTTCCAAGGGTATATAAATGTACATTAGGAGAATAATCACGTAGGCATAAAATGGTATCAGATGGTTGAATAATTTTTTTTATCTCATCAGATTTGCTTTGAAGGGTTTTTAAATTAATCCCATAGTCATAATTAAACCAGCGCCATGTATCAATATCTCTTTTTTTAAGAAAAATATTATTTACAATCAATTTTGGATTTGCTGAAAAGCGAACCCAACTGCATGTGTATGCATGGAGAACTACAAAAATTATAAAAAAATATAATGCTAGATTAATCTTTTTTAAATCTAGGAAACTAAAAAACGAATTAATTTTATAAAGAAAGATAAAAAACAAAACATTAAATACAAAAAGTATCTCTATTAAATAGTAGTCATGAACATCAAAAACCCAATACCAAAGAATGAGGTATGAAAATAAGGCACCTATAGACATAACTATTAACCATTTAAGAAAAGCGTTAATTGACCTAGAAAATAGTGCAACAACACCAAAAATTATAAGCGCAAAAACAATAACTCTGTGATACGCATAATTTATCATTGTATTTATTATATGCCAAAAAATTTCATTTCGCTTTTCAGCAGGTATTTCCCATATTGGACGAATTGTTGTTGAAAATAAGTGAGAATCATACTTAGTATTATAATAAATTGCATAATAATACCATGCAGCTACTAATGCTAAAGTAAGAATGAATGAGCCTGAAAGTAATGATATTTTTATTTTATATTTTCTCCAAAAGTAGTTATTATCAAAAAGTTCATAAAAAATAAATGCTCCAATAAAGGACATAAAAACCAATATGCTTGTTATCTTGATAAGTATTGCTAAAGTACTAAAAACAAAGAAGCCTATTAATCCATATAATTTATTATTTTGTAAAAATTGAAATACAAAAAAGCCAGCAATCAAATTTAAAGCAAATGAAATTGGATTAGGGATAAAATTGTGGGCATATCCAATAAGAATTGGCGATGAAAACATAAAAACGCTATATATAATTGTATATTTTTGTGATTTTAGATAATACTGTACTACTGTCGCAAATAAAATAATTCCTAACAAAAGAAGAACAAAACTTAATAAACGATACAAAAACTCATTTTGCCCTATTACAGACCATAGTTTCCCCATCAAAAAATATATAATTGGAAATTCAGACACCGCATTCCTGTTACCGTTTTCTAAAATAAGATTTGTTTTCGGTTCAAAAAAAGGCTCACCCTTCATGTAATTATAGGTAATTGACAAACAATCTGCTTTGCGCCACTCATGTATAGGCTTAGGCCCTTCAAAAAAATCAATATAGAAACCATATAAAAAAGTTAAAACTATCAATACTAACAATAATTTTAACCTCAAATTAATATCCTTTAGGAATCTAATCATATATTACTATTAAAGCGTTCTCGTTTTATCCAAAATTATTAAACTTTATCAAAAAGAAAGACCTTTTGGGTTATTTTTTATATTTCGCTAATTTATTTCATTCTAACTGGAAATTAAACCTATGATATGCTTAACCCAAAAAACGCTTTGTTTATAACTTAAATCTTCCATAGTAATCCTTACGCTTGCAAAAAATGTTTATATTTGGTGACAATAAGCCAAACTCCTCAAAATGATTGACGTAAAGTTAAGCATAGTAAACTCAAAGCCCGAGATATTCAGAATTATTAGGGTTGATGAAAATATCAACCTACAACTATTTCATGAGGTAATACAAGCAGCCTTTGAGTGGAGTAATATGCACTCACATTTTTACAATGCCGATAAGTCAATACTCAAGAATGAGGAAGAAATTTTATTGGGTAATGCATTGAACAAATGGGAGAGCCTTATCTATGTTTATGATCTGGCCGATTTTTGGACAATATCAATTTCGCTTCTTGCTACAAATTCAGGTGAGCTAAGCAAAAAACCCGTTTGCCTTCAAGGGCAGGGCAAATCGCCACCCGAGGATTCTGGGGGTATAATTAATTACTGTGAAGTACTTGAACTCCTTGCAAAACATAATAAGGGCGATAGACAATACCCTCTAATTGCCGACTGGCTTGGAGAAAATTACAACCCTAACGAGTTCAATTGCGAACAGGTAAACCTTAACTTTAAAAATCTAGTACTTTAGCCATATGGAGTACCGTGGCGACCCCTTGGTTTACCAAACGCTAAACGAATTAAGTATTCCATTTGAATACTACGAGCATCCTGAGGCTCCCACTGTTGAAATTGCCTCTAAATACTGGGAAGGGATAAATTCATCGCACTGCAAAAATCTCTTTTTCAGGAACCACAAAGGAAACAGGCACTACCTGGTAATTCTGGAATACCGTAAGATGCTGAACATTCATCAACTCGAAAAACTACTAAAACAAGGCAAGCTAACATTTGCCTCGTCCGAGCGTATGAAACGCTACCTGGGGTTAACGCCAGGTTCGGTATCGCCTTTTGGATTACTTCACGACACCTCTCGCCATGTGCATCTGTTTATCGACAGTGAACTAAAAAACACTCAACGACTTAGCTTTCACCCAAACCTAAATACTGCATCGCTGGTAATTCCAACCATCGATTTTTTCAGGTATCTCAACTGGGTTGGAAATACGTATGAGTTTATTGATTACGTAAATGAGCTGTAGCTATATTTGCCCAAATATACCAGGATAGACAATTCTTTGGCATGCTGTGCGCTGCCCAAGCATCTCTTTGTACCTATATCACTTTTTAATGTGATTCCTCGACTAGCTCGGAATGACAAGCAGAGTTGACAGTTGATGGTTGATAGTTGATAGTGAAAAAAAAAACAAGCACTACTCTCAATTTTCCCTTTAAACTGCACACTGTACACTGCACTCTTTTCAAAAGATCCTTCGCTGCACTCAGGATGACAAATGAAACTATTCGTATAAGTTGTTCGTTATTCGTGGGATACGACCTCACCCCAACCCTTTTCCCTGAGAGGGAATGGAACGGATGAAGCAGGCAGTGGCATAAAAGCCTGACCCGGCAATGGGTCGGGGGTGGAACGTGGCGGTGGGTCTAGTAAGCGATACCATATGAGTCACTCCGAAGGAGTGGCGAATAGTATCGCGTGGCAGTTCCACCCACGGGGTACCCATCGGGTCGGGCTTTTCAGCCTTGATTTTCTTTGGTTCTTTCTTGTATCAAGACAAGAAAGAACGTGTAAATAGCTCTTTGCCATGACTTCCCTTTGCGATGCAACGATTCGGTGTTGCTCTTTGGCAAATGCATAGCGTGCATCGCCAAATATTTTGAATACCACAATACCCAGGGTTAAAACCCTGGGCTAAGTTGATTTTTCATTACATGGCTAGCGGACGTTGTACGTTGTTCGTGAATCATTGTTCGTGAAAACTGAGATGGAACACAGATGACACGGACTAGGCAGATTTACACTGAGAAACATCGTGTAAACTCTGTGTAACACCGTGTTACATCGTGTAACTCTGTGATACCTATTTAGTTGTTGGTTTACAGTTGATAGAAAATTCAATAAAACACAGATAGTACAGATTAGGGTGGTTTACGCAGATTTTCACTAAACACTAAACACCAACCCTACTGTACACTGCACACTGAACCCAGTAAACTAATAATGAATTCCTTCGCTACACTCAGGATGACAAAGAGAGTTTTTTCAACTAAGCGACACTAATCCCTAAATATCCAACATCCATTATTGTATAGTACATGATTGAATCAGCTCACCCCACATAATTCCAGAAAGAGTATATACGGTAAACTGCTTTAATCCAAACATTACCCCATAAAAAAACCGCCTATACAGGCGGTTTTTTATAGTTCTATAAAATACTATCCGCATTTTGAGTGTCCACAGTTCTTACAAGTCAAACAACCCTCCTGGTAAATCAGCGACTCAGAACCACACTCAGGACACTTCTTGCCGGGTTTTGCCTTTGTTCCATCGGGTATATAACGGCGCAAGGAACGTTCAACACCAGCAATCCATGAGTTAATACTTTCGTTATCGAGCCTTAACGATGAAACCAGGTTAACCACATCGGGTATGGGCATTCCGTTTCGGAGTACACCCGATATCAGCTTGGCATAGTTCCAAAACTCCTTGTTGAACATGTGCGAAAGACCACCAATGGTGTTAGTATAGCCATACTTATCAACATACTGGAAATCGTAGCGGCTACCGTTTTCATCCTTTATCTTGATAATCCTACCCTTTGTTACTGCTTTGGGGATAGGCAGCACATCATCCTCGGTTCTACCAGTAAAAATCTCATACGGACGGCCATCGTAAAGTCCCACGAATGCAACCCAATCCTCATGGCTATTTTTAAACCTGATAACATCGCACTCCAGTACTGGCGGACGCTTGCTTGGGAATGCCGATGATGTAGCTTGTTCCTTCTCCTTTTTGTTGGTAACAAGTACGCCATCGCGTGATCCCTCGCGGTAAACAGTGCACCCTTTGCATCCGCTCTCCCAGGCTGTTTGGTAAACCTTTGCAACCATCTCCTCGGTAATATCTTCGGGGAGGTTAACTGTAACGCTAATGGAGTGGTCAACCCACTTTTGGATCATCCCTTGCATGCGAACCTTGCTAAGCCAGTCAACATCGTTGGATGTTGCCTTATAGTAGGGCGATTTCTGAACCAGTTCGCTTAGTTGCTCGTCGTCGTAATTCTTTACCTCTTCGGGGTTGTATCCATTCACTTCCATCCAAACCAGGAATTTATGGTGGAATACATTAAACTCCTCCCATGAATCGCCTACCTTATCAACAAACGACACCTTAACATTCTTATCGTTGGGGTTAACCTTACGGCGACGCTTATAGTAAGGCATAAAAACTGGCTCAATACCCGATGTGGTTTGAGTCATAAGGCTTGTGGTTCCGGTAGGAGCAATGGTTAGCAGGGCAATGTTTCTACGTCCATAAGTAGTCATCTCCTTGTATAATTCCTCATCTTCCGCTTTAATGCGATTAATGAATGGATTATCCTTCTCGCGCTGTGCATTGAAAATTGGGAATGCACCACGTTCCTTTGCGGTGTAAACCGATGAACGATATGCTTCCACCGCTAACGATTTGTGAACCTCAACCGCAAAATCGATTGCATCGTCAGAGCCATAGCGTAAGTTTAAAGCGGCCAACATATCGCCCTCAGCGGTTATACCAATGCCAGTTCTTCGTCCCTCAATGGTTTTCCTGCGGATCTTTAGCCATAGGTTCCGCTCAACCGATTTAATTTCATCATCCTCAGGGTCATTGGCTATCTTTTCAAGTATAGCATCAATTTTTTCGAGCTCAAGGTCAATTATATCGTCCATCATGCGCTGGGCTGCATGCACATGCTTCTTGAAAAGCTCAAAGTTGAAAGTTGCCTGGGGGGAGAATGGATTATCAACATAGCTATAAAGGTTGAGCGCCAGTAGGCGGCAGCTATCGTATGGGCAAAGGGGAATCTCACCGCATGGATTGGTCGATACGGTTTTGTAGCCCAAATCGGCATAGCAATCGGGAACTGATTCCCTGATAATGGTGTCCCAGAAAAGTATACCGGGCTCAGCCGATTTCCAAGCGTTATGTACAATCTTTTTCCAAAGCTCGCTAGCATTAATTTCCTGACGGAATTTTGGATTTGATGAGTCAATTGGATATTGCTGCACGTAAGGTTTCCCCTCAATGGCCGCGCGCATGAACTCATCGTCAATCTTTACTGAAACATTGGCACCAGTTATCTTTCCCTGCTCCATTTTGGCATCAATAAACTTTTCGGCATCGGGATGCTTGATGGAGATTGACAGCATAAGTGCGCCACGTCGACCGTCCTGAGCCACCTCGCGGGTTGAGTTGGAGTAGCGTTCCATAAAGGGAACTACTCCAGTTGATGTAAGTGCACTATTAAGCACCGGACTGCCCTTGGGGCGAATATGAGAAAGGTCGTGCCCCACGCCGCCACGGCGCTTCATGAGTTGAACTTGCTCCTCGTCAACCTTCATTATTCCACCGTACGAGTCGGCATTGTTATTACCAATTACAAAACAGTTTGATAGCGATGCAATCTGAAACTTGTTTCCAATACCTGTCATTGGCCCACCCTGGGGAACTATGTACTTAAAATCCTTAAGCAAGTGGTAAACCTCCTCCTCACTCATGGGGTTTGGGTACTTCCGCTCAATGCGTGCAATTTCGCGAGCCAGCCGCCAATGCATATCATCGGGGGTTAACTCATAAATTGTTCCGAACGAGTCCTTAAGGGCGTACTTACTCACCCAAACCTTTGCAGCCATCTCGTCGCCTTTGAAATACTTAATGCTTGCCTCATAGGCCTCCTCAAAGGTGTAAGTCTTTACCTTTTGCTTTGCTTGCTGTTCCATCAGGGAAATGTCTTTACTCATGGTTATATATTTTTTACTTTATTGACAAAAATTCCATATCACAGCTTTGGCTGTGAGTTGATTAAGCAATTTTTTGTTTTTGAAATTTTAATTACGAATTTATCGAATTGGGCTTACCCGAACCAAAAAAAAACGGTTGTAAATATTAACAACCGTTCATAGTTATTAACAGGATAAAATATTGAATCACTTGAAATTACTAGGGTTTCTGAGACTCAACACATTAAACCGCAGAGCCTGATAAAATGCGGAAAAGAAAAGAGGGCGAAGTTGCCTTCGCCCTCAATTTGGATGCCTCAATTAAAATTAATTACTTCTATTCCAGTTTACCTGATCCTGAGTAAGCTTTCCCTGTGAAACTGCTGCATCCTCCGCAGTCTTGACACGTTTGAATTCACCCGATTGTAATTGGAAAACACCAACATAGGTAACTGTTTTTAGGTCGTTCTGATAAACCTTTAAATAAATCCAGTAATATACTGGGAATCCAGAAATTTCAGAAACTGCATCAGGGAATTTTAAAGAGAGTAGTTTTGCTGCACCCTCCTCAAGTCGCTGCCAAGTTAGTGCAATCTTTTCACTTTCTGTACCAGTATCAAATCCTGGGATATTATATTGTGTACGTTTAGATAAACGTAAATCCCAGTTTGAATGGTAAGCGCTGGCTCCGTAGTAAAATTCATCATTGCCATAACTACTACCATAACTACGATCTAAATTTTGATAAACCCAGTTAACTAGGAGTTGATAATCGGCCGATACGGGTGTAAAATAAACAGTTGGATCATAAAACCATTTTGTGCCATCGTTTAGGAACTGATCATTTCTGGTTTCACGATATGAATTTTTTGTCCAATTACCATTGGAGTACTTATATTCATAAGCAAGAGCTTTGGTTTGGTTACTTTCCGAACGGAACGATACTACCTTGGCATCACCTTCAAGAGCAAACGGATACTTCAACTTGAGGAAAGGGATAACGTAAGCATCGGACTCGCTCGATGTTATATAGGTTTTACCCATAAGTGCGTAATCGTCAGCCTGGATGGCAATGTATTTATTTTCAGCAGTGGCCCAACTTGTGCCGTTGAACTTATAAACTTTCCAATACTTCTTAATATTTGTTTCACTCAATACAAAGGAAGATTTGATCTCAGAAACCTTAACATTATCAATTTGGTAAGTAGTAGTAACTTTGGGGTTAGCAGTAGTACGGCTATCGCCCTTGTATAAAAAGGCAATGTAAACTTTTTTCCCTTTAAAAGCACTAATATCTGCCTGGCCAGCATTTGCAAATGTTCCGTAATCACTCGTTGGCGTTTCAGGTAATGTAAAATTTGAGGTTAAATCAACCCATGTTGCAGTACCAATTTGATTGAGGTCTCCAGTGTAATTAGAAGAAATTAAAATACTTAGGCATGTTGCATTCCAGTGACCTACATTTACATCAAAGGTAAGAATAGGGCTATTAGCATCGGTTAAATCTATTTCTTTGGTAATCAAAAATACATCATTTTTCTCACCGGTATTAAATGAGGTAATTTGGGCATACTGGTTATTATTATATTTTCTACAGTAGTATATTCCCTTTACGCTACCAGTAACAGTATCCTTTTGTGTCCATCCATTTTCACCTATTGGTGTGTAAGGTGATGATGTACTACAAGTATGAGTCTCGAAATTTTCTTCAAAATACTTAAATTCAGCATTATCAATAGTAGGTTCAACTTCGGAGTAATTATACTCAACAAGTCTGTATGCATTGGTCGAGGCTCCCTCAAATTTTTTTAGTAAAACTTGAGGTATTCTTCCAATTGTAGATGGGGTGAAAGATTTAACAAATAAGGTGGAACTTTTCCAAACAGAATCCTTATACTCCTGTTCGCTAATAATATTGTTTGAATACAAATCAAGTATGTTTACAGGAGTATTGTATTGAACATCATATTGAATGTTTGCTGAAGACCCCTTGCTTAGAGCAGGGAAATTTTTTGTCAATATGTCAGGTATATAATCCTTACCTGCAAAACGCTCATTAAATGCCAGTTGCGATTTAATTGCTTTAGCTAAAGTGCTATCGTCATGGGTTAGTGCATC
>JAGPEQ010000007.1:38382-70608 GCA_018056955.1 Bacteroidales bacterium
ATTTACTTTTACATTGAAAATTCTTGAAGCATAGTTATACCCCAACTCGGCAGTAATAATACGTTCATACTTTACACCATCGTTAAATGTATTGGTATTATTCAAGAAGGAATTGCTAAAAATAGGTGCTCTCTTGATATAACCACCGTTTACAAATACATTGTGCTCCCCATATACCTTGTAATTGAAACCAGCTTTAACATTCCAAGGCAAGAAGTCATGCCATGCCGATGCGCGATTACCAGGTTCATACTGGAAATAATCTACTCGCCTATAGTTGTTACTTGCAATGGCCATCGATAGGAAACCAGAGTAGTTATCTTTGATATACTCACCTTGAGCAAATAGCCCTAACCAAAGTACCTGTCCTAGGTAATGGTAGTTTACATAATCTCCTTTGTAAAGCGGTTGACTTGCAGGACGATTAATATTCTTATTATCCAGGAAATATTTGCCCCCAAGCAAATCATCAATCTTATAGGCATGTACACCATTATAAAAACGTCCATCGAAACCAGCAGTTAACTTAAGGCTTTCAATGTTAGTAGTAAAGGTTGATAAAGCTCCATACCACTGATGGTCATTTACAGCGTTAGCTATAATACATGTTGAACCATTCATTGCTGCAGCATTTTGCTGTATTACCCAATCATAGTCATAATATCCTTCTTGGGTTAGAGCGGTTACATCATATGGCAATCCACTGGGGAACTGACGACTTAGCCATGTTGAATTTTGCCCATAAACCCTACGACCACCACCAGTAGCTAACGATGCATAAATTTGTGTTGTAAGCATTGAGTTATCGTTTAGCTTCCAGTAGTGATTTAAGGACATTTGAGGTTTATGGTAAAAATTGTAAGCATATCCTGTAGTATAGATTTGCCCGTTGCGATATCCAAAGTCAGAATTCCACTTAATTCCATTTGGATTGTCACGGAACTCTTGGATAGTATGCTTATTATTTCGTTGGTTGTGCCACTGAGGGGCTCCAAATGCATTAAAGGTTATTGTATGTTTCTCATTAATTTTTTTCGAAATGTTTGCAAAATATGAGTAACCCTCAAAATTAGTAGCTTGTACATATCCATTTCCAGTAGTATAACCACCCGATACGGTAACAGCCCAACCATTTTCCATTAAACCAGTTGAAACGGTGAAATTCTGTTTTCTGAAGCCATCGTTACCAAAGCCATAGTAATATGAGCCTCCTTTTTGAGCATCAGTTGACTTTGTAATAATATTAATGGTACCCCCAACTGATGACAAAGCCAATTTGGAAGCACCTAAACCACGTTGAACCTGCTGATTTGCGGTTACATCGGATAGTCCTGCCCAGTTGCTCCAGTAAACCTTACCATTTTCCATGTCATTTACTGGAATCCCATTTATTAAAACTCCGATGTTATTTGAGTCAAATCCACGAAGGTAAATTCTTGAATCTCCAAAACCACCTCCTGTTCTTGTAGCATATACTGATGGTGTTATTTTGAGTATCTCAGGAAATTCCTTGTTTCCTAACTTTTCAACAATTACTTTTGGTTCAATTGTTGAAACAGCAACGGGGGTTGTCCTATCCCGAACAAACGATGCTGTAACAAGAACTTCCTCAATATCAACCAAACTAGGGCTTAACTTAATGGTTCCAAGGTCAACGTCGCCAGTTACCTCAACATTTTTTTCAAAGTCTAGGTAGCCCACATAAGAAAACTTAATCACATGCTTTCCAATTGGAACTTTAAAGTTAAATGAGCCGTCAACGCTTGTTGAAGTTCCAATAGTTGTGCCCTCAACTACCACAGCAGCACCAATTAAAGGGTTTCCATTGTTTGAGTCAACAATTATCCCTTTTATTACTCCCTGCCCTAAAGTCAACATTGGAGCAAGGAATAAAAGCATTAACAATGTACACCAAATCGTTCTTTTCATAGGTTTTTGATTTTAGAGTTAATTAAGGCTAATATTCATTTATGCAAAGTTAATTTCATATAATACCGAAAAATCACAAAGAAACATTAACAAATTGTTAAACCCCCGCAAACGTTTGAAACAAATTGTTTCATGGAGCAGTAATAACCTCAAGAATTTTTTGAGTGGCCCCAACGCCTGAATTTACCATTTGTTTTGCTTCACTTGCCGATAGCTGGTAGAAATTTTTGTCGAAGAGCAGTAAGTTTAGTAAATCCACTAGCTCATCGTAAGTTTTGATAGAAAATCCTGCTTTACATGCAATCAAATCTTTTGCCTCTTGGAATTTTTGAAAGTTGGGCCCGAATATTACGGGAATACCGTAAACAGCAGCCTCAAGGGTATTGTGGATACCCACTCCAAACCCTCCTCCTATGTAGGCAACATGACCATACCTATAAATTGACGATAGCAAGCCGATTGTATCAACAATGAGTATCTTTGCTTGCTTAACCTCTTCGGGGTTGGATTTGGTAAATCGAACAGCTGGAACTGACGACTTACCCATTATATCCTTTATATGCGCCTCCGTTACCTCATGTGGAACAACAACTAACTTCAAATCGGGGAACTTTGTTACTAAAGGTAAAATAATATCCTCATCTTTGGGCCATGTGCTGCCGGCTACAAGCACTTTATGGTTTGATGCAAAGTTTTCAACAATAGGGATACTCTTTGCATCAGAGGCTATTCTGGAAACCCTATCGAATCGGGTATCGCCAGTAACCATAACATTGGTATACCCTATGCTGGCTAGCAGATCCTTTGATTGTTGGTTTTGTACAAAAAAGTATGTGAATGCTTTGAGAAACTTGCGATACCATGCGCCATAGGGTTTAAAGAACACCTGGTCGGGTCGGAAAATCCCTGACACAAGGTAGGTTGGGATAATCTTTTTCCTAAGCTCATTGAGGTAGTGATACCAAAACTCATACTTAATGAAAATGGCCATTGCCGGATTTACCATTTTTATGAACCTGCTTGCATTGGAGTAGGTATCGAGTGGTAAGTAGAAGATATAATCGGCTCCGGAATAGTTTTTCCGAACCTCGTACCCCGATGGGGAAAAGAAAGTAAGCAATATTTTAGCATTAGGTTTCTTCTGCTCTATGGCCTCAATAACAGGTCTTCCCTGCTCAAACTCGCCTAACGACGAACAGTGTACCCAAATAATTTCGGAATTAGGCTCTATTTGACTTTTAAGTTTTTCCCAAATCCCAACTCTGCCCCTATAAAAATGCCTTGCCTTGGTGTTGAATGCCGATGCGACAAAGACCAGCAATTGATAAAATCGAATTGACAGGTTGTAAAGAAATACCATATAAGATTGGTTCTATAAGTTCAGTCAAATATAGCTAAAGGTTAAACCCGTACCAAAAAAAATGCCGGCAAAAGCCGGCATGATATTCCTAAAGTTCTACACCCTCATCGGGATTGGAACCAGTATATTCCCTCACAATTCCCCGTTTTGAGTCCTTAATAAAGGATGTTACTATTTCGCGCTCAGGAGTGGCTTCCATATTCTCCTCAATGTAAGCTAATGCCTGGCTTACGTTCATACCTTTATTATAGATATTTCGGTATAGTTCCTGTATTGTTCCAATTTGCTGAGCGGTAAACCCTCTACGGCGAAGACCTACCAGATTAATACCAGCAAAAGTTAAAGGTTCACGTGCTGCAATAATAAAAGGAGGAATGTCCTTATTAACCTTTGATCCACCCTGAACCATAACATGGGCGCCAATACGCTCAAACTGATGCACTAGCACGTGTGCGCTTAAAATGGCATGGTCGTCAATTTCAACCTCACCGGCAATCTGGGTGCCATTGCCAATTATGATATTATTCTTTAGGATACAATCATGTGCAATATGGGAGTATGCCATTAGGAGACAGTTACTACCCACCACTGTTTTCCCCCTTGATGCTGTACCCCGGTTTACAGTTGCGCATTCACGGATGGTGGTGTTATCGCCAATTTCGGCAGTGGTAATCTCACCTTTGAATTTTAAATCCTGTGGTATTGCAGAGATTACTGCTCCCGGAAATATTCGGCAGTTCTTGCCAATGCGTGCACCATCCATGATGGTAACATTTGGTCCAATCCATGTACCATCGCTAATTACAACGTCGCCTGCAATGTATGTGAATGGTCCAATGGTTACATCCTTGCCAATTTTGGCATCGGGATGAATAAATGCGTTGCTATGCTGTGTCATTATTCTTTAACTTTAGTTATTTGAGCCATAAGAATTCCTTCCATAACCAATTGATCGCCCACAAAAGCCTGTCCGGTCATGTTGGCAATTCCCCTGCGAATGGGTTCGTTGAGGAAGCATTTAAAAAGAATTGTATCGCCCGGAACAACTTTTCGTTTGAAACGAACCTGGTCAATCTTTAAGAAGTAAGTTAAATAGTTCTCAGGATCGGGAACAGTATTAAGAACAAGAATGCCACCAGTTTGTGCCATTGCTTCAACCTGAAGTACACCTGGCATTACCGGTTCATCGGGGAAATGTCCCACAAAAAAGGCCTCGTTCATGGTAACATTCTTCATGCCCACCACGGTGGTACCATCCATATAAAGAATCTTGTCAATTAATAGGAATGGAGGACGATGCGGAAGAATTTTCATGATCTGATTCACATCCATCAAGGGAGTCTTGTTGGGATCGTAATCGGGGGCAACAGGTTTTAGGCGCTCCTGCTTGTAGTGCTTCCGAAGAATCTTAGCAAATTCGGTGTTTGCTTTATGACCTGGACGCATGGCAATAATTTTTCCCTTAATGCGAGCACCAACAAGGGCAAAGTCGCCAACCATATCGAGCAGCTTATGGCGTGCCGGTTCATTATCGAAATGTAGGTCAAGGTTATTAAGGATACCTTCGGGTTTAACGGCAATGTGTGGCTTGTTAAATAGATCGGCAATCCGGTCAAGCTCCTCCTGTGGAACCTTGTGCTCCATAACAACAATGGCATTCTCCAGGTCACCCCCTTTAATAAGATTGTGTTTTAGCAACACCTCTAACTCATGGAAGAATACAAAGGTACGGCAGGGTGATATTTGTTCCGGGAACTCATCAATTGAGTTCATCTTGGCATACTGGTGTCCAAGCACTCTTGAGTTGTAATCGACCATCACATCGATGCTCAGCTTATCGTCGGGGTAAATGATAATTTCGATGTTGTTTTTTTCATCGGTGTAAACCATTTTCTCCTTAATGCAAAGGTAGTTCCGCTCAGCACCCTGTTCAACTGTTCCTACCTTGGCAATAGCCTCCACAAAATACTTGGAGCTACCATCCATTATCGGCATTTCAGGTCCGTTAACCTGCACCAATGCGTTATCAATCCCCATGCTGTAAAGGGCAGCCATCATGTGTTCAATGGTGCTAACCTTGGCATTTTTAACCGCAATGGTGGTTCCCCTTGAGGTGTCAATAACATTATCGGCAACCGCTTCAATTTTAGGCTGACCATCCATATCGGTTCGCTGGAATATGATACCGGTGTTAACCTCGGCCGGTAGTATTGATACTTCTACCTCGGCGCCAGTATGTAACCCCTTACCTGTCAAGGTAACCGCCTGTGCTATAGTTCTTTGTTTATCGGCCATTTTGATTAAAATTTCAGTTAAACGACAAAAAGGCGCATTTGAGCGCCTTTGCATACTGCTATTTATTAAGTTTTGATCGCAACTCTTCCACTACCTGCTCCAGCTCATGAATTTTATTCATCAGCTCAGGCAAATTCTTATACACAGCCATTGATCGGCGTTGTTTGCCAATTTCATTGGCTGGGCTTCCTAAAACTATTACCCCGGGTTTTCGGATATCGCCCGAGATTCCAGCCTGTGCGCCAGCTTTAACCCCATCGGCAATTTTAACATGGGGGCTCACTCCAACCTGTCCGCCAAACATACAATTTTTGCCAATCTTGGTTGATCCTGCAACACCAGTTTGGGCAGCCATAACCGTATTTTCGCCAACCTCAACATTGTGTGCAATGTGAACATGATCGTCAATCTTAACCCCTTTTCGAAGTATTGTCGACCCCATGGTTGCCCTATCAACCGTGGCATTAGCGCCTATCTCCACGTAATCTTCAATTATCACATTCCCAATCTGTGGAATTTTCTTGTAGTTGGTTTCCTCGCTCGATGCAAATCCGAAACCATCGGCACCAATAATAGCACCACTGTGGATGATACAGTTGCTACCAATAACACACTCCTCGTAGATCACCACACCCGGGTATAGAATAGTATTATCGCCAACTTTTACTTTTGGGCCAATGTAAACCTGAGGGTATACCTTCACATTGTTACCCAAAACAGCCCCTTCCGAAATATAGCTGAAAGCTCCTATGTAGGGGTCTTCCCCAATTTGGGCCGACTTGTGAATGAATGATGGTTCCTCTATTCCGCTCTTGGGTTGCTTTGACTGAGCATACAAGTTCAGAAGCGAAGCAAAAGCCTCGTAGGCATTGTTTACCCTGACAAGCGTTGCCTCAACCGGTTGATCAGGGACAAAATCGTTATTTACCAGAACTATTGATGCCTTAGTAGTGTATATGTAAGGAATATATTTTGGGTTGGCCAGGAATGCAAGCGACCCAGGAAATCCCTCCTCAATTTTTGCCACTGTATGCACCTTCACGTTGGGATCGCCATCAACAGAGCCTCCCAAAAAGTCAGCTATAAGCTTTGCCGTAAATTCCATATTAAGTAATTGTAAACAATTTGCAAAACTAATTAATTTAATCTAAATGCCCCTAAGCTGTTTAGGATAACAAAGAAAAAATTTTTTGGTTTCGTCGGAAAGAGCTTTAGCGTTGAGCATGTCCGAGGCTATGGCAATATCAACTAGTTTTCCGTTGTTGTAAAGTATTTGAATTGCTTCCTCGCCAGGTTTATAGGCGTTAATGCTAATGGTGTCAGTAAAAACGAAATAATCAGAGAAATCAGCCAGATCAATATACTGCTTTCTAAATTCTGCCATCAACCGGCTTAGTCTTTGGCTATCAAAGCCTGTGCTATTCAACTCAACACTAGGCAAACGGCGATTAACAATCATGTTGGCAAGCTGTGAAAGGGTCTTATCGCCATGGTGTATCCACTGCTTTGCAGCAACCATAACATCATTGTCATCAATGTAGGCAAAGTGCTGAAGTGGAAGCGGAGCCTCCGGCATTTGGGGGTTTGGGAAAAAATCGGCTTTGGTTAGCTTGCTATTGAGCAAGAATAGTAAAGGCTCGTTACAGTAAATATCGTGACCCTGAAGCACTAGTTCTTTAGCCCTTTCCAGCAACTTGATTAGCACCTGCTCAGCAGCAACAACCGTTTTATGAAGGTATACCTGCCAGTACATAAGCCTACGGGCAATCAGGAATTTTTCAATTGAATATATACCCTTTGCTTCCACCACCAAGGTGTCGTCAACCACATTTAACATCTTAATGATACGTTCCGTACCAATTATCCCCTCGGATACACCAGTGTAAAAGCTATCGCGCTTAAGGTAATCCATACGATCCATATCCAGCTGTCCTGAAATAAGCTGGTGAAGGAAGTGGCGTGGGTACTTATCTTCGAATATTTCAATGGCAAGTGAAAGTTTGCCATCAAACTCCTTGTTGAGCTGGTACAAAAAGCATCGGCTTAAGTGTTCATGGCTGATATCGTTAGCAATTACATGCTCAAGGGCATGTGAGAATGGCCCGTGACCAATGTCGTGGAGCAGAATTGCTACGGCAGCAGCTTCGGCCTCGTTATCGGAAATGTCGAGCCCCTTGCTTCGGAGTGTTTCAATAGCAAGGTCGAGTAGGTGCATTGCACCAATGCAGTGCTGAAATCGGGAATGAACGGCTCCGGGATATACCAGGTAACTCAGTCCGAGCTGCTTGATGTTTCGCAAACGCTGGAAGTAGGGATGTTCAATAAGGTCAAAAATTAATGGGTGGCTTATGCTGATAAAGCCATGAACCGGATCGTTTACAATTTTTTTCTTATTAGTCCCATTCATATAAAACTATCACCCCAGAGGGGTGATATATTGCTATACCATCTCAAAAAGGATTAGCCTTTAATCTCAACCAAATTAAAATCCACCTTGTTTATTAAAGCTTTATAGTCATTCCCAGCAAAGTAAATATCCTCATCATCCTCCTCAAAATACCAGTTAATGGTAACCTTTTTCCCAGAGTCAACTGCCAGCTTCTCAAACTTTTTCATGATATCAAAAATACGTTTTGAGGAGCTGGTGTTAAAGTACTCAAACTTCAGGTGTACAATTGTTTCGGGTTGAGGATTAGTTGCATATTCATCAATCCATCGCAGAATGGGTTGGTAAAAGTCGATTACATTTTCAGGAATCGATCGTCCCTCCATGCGAATAACACCAGTATCGGGATCGAAGTTCACGTATGGTGTTGTTGCCGTTTCTCTCAACTCGTACTTTTGCATAACCAAAAGTTTTATCACTAAAAAAACAAATATGCAAAAAAATTAGATACTATGAAAATTCCTGTAAAATTTGGTACTCATCGCCATGGCCATTTCTAACTATTGCATCCCAGTACCTATACGAAATTATGGCCTCAGTGCCCGTTTTCTTACTCCGGATTTTGACCTTTTTGAAGCGTTCCTTTTCCACATCAACCCCAATAAACTCAAAAGGCAGTTCAAATATTGACGCAAAATCGTGACCTAACTGAAGAATGGCATCGTCCTCAATTTCGTGCCGCCATTTTACTGATACCTGTGTTTTGACGCCATGAATCTCTTCGAGTTTACGAAAAATCTCACTTATGTACTTATTTGAGCTACTGTTAGAATACTCTAAAAAGATAATCACTTGGGTATTTGGCGAAGGTTTTTGGCAATAACCTTCAACCCACTCCAAAAGGGGTTGCCAAAAGGTAAAAGGATCTTCGGTAATTGAACGACCTTCTATTTCGAGAATTCCCTCATCGGAAAAATTTACGTACGGACAATCCTGTGTTTTTTCAATAAGTATTCCCATTCCTATGGTATTTTACCATGCCAATTAAGGACTATTGTCAAAAGTATTAAAAAAAAAGATCTAAAACAAATGCATTTTTATGAACATCAACTTTTCTCAGGTTAAATACCCCTAGCAAAATTAATAATAGCCCTAAAGGAAAATAACCTTAGTCCAAAAACTACAAGTAAACTTGATGCAAGAGTTGCTATGAATCCCGTTAAGTTATTACCAACGGAGTATTGAATCATCAAACCAAAAGCCGAGTAAATTAAAATGTATAGTGATATTTTTAGCACCGATGTTTTGCTAATTGCACTCCCTTGACTACGAATAAAGAAAAAAGCCTGCAGTAAAGATGCTATTGCATTAGCAACAAGGTTAGCCATGGCTGCACCAATCACCCCAAAACGCGGTATAAGGATTAGCATGGAAAAAAGGGTTACAATTACAGCACCAAGCGATATTCTACAAAGCAACCAAATTTTCCCCTTGGCTGTTAGAGCAGTTCCGAAAAGATATGATAATGCCACAAAAACAAAAGAGCCCATTAGTAAAACCAATGCTTTAGATGAAACATCGATATGCTCATGGTATAAAACGCTCATTACCGGGCGGTTATAAATCATAGTTGGAACTGCAATGGCAACCACAGGAATTAGAATCAGGTTAAACGAAAAGTTAAATAATTCCGTAATATCTTCCTGGTTACTCATCATGCGCGAGAAAATTGGAAGCATAAGCGCAGCAAACAGGTATGAGTACATGTTAAATGCATCAAATAACCTAAATGCCTGAGCATAAATGCCTGCCGAAACTGCTCCCTCAGGGCATAAACGTTCCACCATAACTGTATCGAGCCTACTGTAGAGTGTCATAAGAAGAACCAGCGCGGCAAATGGCAAGCCCTTTTTAATCAGCGTTACTATAGTAATCCTGTCAAACTCCCTGTAAATTGCAATGCTATATTTCCCTTGAAGCAACCAAATTGCAATAAATATTGCAACTACATAAGCTAGGGTTTGTGATAGTGCAAATACCTCAACTGTTAATTGTATATTAAGGTTTCCCCATAAAAGTAACGATACCAAAACTATAACAATTGCTTTATCCATAACACTTAACACGCTATCGGCCTTAAAAAGATGTAAGCCATTAAGGTTTGATCGGATAAAAAGTAATAGCGATGCTAAAAATTGGTTAAGTGTAAGCACGGCTAAAAGGACTATATGCCTTTTCCCAAAACCCAATGAAACCCCAATACCCAATGTAACCATAAAATACACCAATGCCAACACCAACTTTATTACCAACACATTTGCAAACTGTTGCGATATCAGCTGTGGGTTATAGCTGATTTCGCGGTTATTGAAATTGGTTATACCAAGATCGAGTAAAAAATTGAAAAGAAGTGAGAAATTAAAGAGGGCAAAGTAAAAACCATACTCCTGAGCACCAAGTACAATTTGCACATTGCGGTCAATGGCAAATATCCAAAGCGGCTTCACTACCACATTTAAAAGCAAAAGGAAAATTAAATTGGTGGCAAATAATTTTCTCATTTATAGCAAGTATAGTAGCGCAAGATATTTTAAATGTAGCAAAATGCGATATGCAAAGCTCAAAAACATCTGTTTTTGTTAAAAAAAATTAATTGTGTTTTGTTGTTTACGTGAACTTTACTATATTTGCACTCGCAAACTGAATTGCGGGGTGGAGCAGTTGGTAGCTCGTTGGGCTCATAACCCAAAGGTCGCAGGTTCGAGTCCTGCCCCCGCTACAAAGAAGTAAACCCCGCCAATGGCGGGGTTTTATGTTTTAATTCCCTACTTAACCGATAATTCCAATTTTTACCGCATAAACTCCTGTTAATTTATTCACTCGCAGGTTCGAGTTCCCGCTTGGCGGGACTGGCTCTGCCCCCGCTACAAAGAAGTAAGCCCCGCCAATGGCGGGGTTTTATGTTTTAATTCCCTACTTAACCGATAATTCCAATTTTTACCGCATTACCCCCTGCTGAATTATTCACTCGCAGGTTCGAGTTCCCGCTTGGCGCGGGACTGGCTCTGCCCACCCTACAAAGAAGTAAACCCCGCCATTGGCGGGGTTTTATGTTTTAATTAACCACTTAACCTATAATTCCAATTTTTACCGCATTACCCCCTGCTGAATTATTCACTCGCAGGTTCGAGTTCCCGCTTGGCGCGGGACTAGCTCTGCCCCCGCTACAAAGAAGTAAGCCCCGCCAATGGCGGGGTTTTATGTTTTAATTCCCTACTTAACCGATAATTCCAATTTTTACCGCATAAACTCCTGTTAATTTATTCACTCGCAGGTTCGAGTTCCCGCTTGGCGGGACTGGCTCTGCCCCCGCTACAAAGAAGTAAGCCCCGCCAATGGCGGGGTTTTGTATTTTTAATCCTCACTTAACTGCTAAATCCAATTTTTTAACGCATAATCTCCTGTTGATTTTTTCACTCGCAGGTTCGAGTTCTCGCTTGGCGGGACTAGCTCTGCACCCAGCTGTTAATAGGATGAAACTAAACAAAAGGGGAACTCAATTTGATTTAATGCTATGGCTTAGTTCACCAATAAAAGAGTTTCTTAATTAAAGCCTTTGTCTATAAATATTAGCTGTTGATATTCATTTATTTCTGTACTATCAAACCAAAAAGTGATCTTATCAAATTCCAGACCCAACAGATTGACAAAACATAGAATATGCATTAACTTGACCAACCAAACAAAACCAACCACAGGCCATGAAAAAAATTCTATTTGCACTTATTTTGCTCGCAAGCCAAACAGTACTTGCACAGGAAACTGTAACCATAAAATTTATTAGACCATCAAAGGTTCAAGGGTCAGCTGCAAAAATCCGAATTATCATTAATGATAACGAATATGTTCTTAAAAATGGAACCGAAACCACGGTAATTATTCCTCACGATTACAGCAAACCTCTACTAGTTGAAGCATCGGCTGGTGGTACTCGTCAATCGTACAGATTGAGAGCTATTCCTAGCGAGAAGTATGTGTTTGAAACAGGTTTTGAGTTCAAAGGGATTTACCTGAAACTCCTTGAGGGGAAAGAGCTTGCAGTAGGAGAAGTGGTACATAAAGTAGATACTGCAAAAGCAGGGGGTGAAACCACTCTAAAAGTTGATAAAGACGGGCGAGCAGTGGGATTTACCATTGAGCGGATTGATGAGTCGGAGGCCATAAGGCAGGAGTGGCTTTCACGGGGTGGAAGAATTAAAAACGAGTCAGTCCTTTTAACTGGAACTTACTTCGGAATGAACCTGAAGGATTTTGACACCCGCGTTGATGGTTACGGTGGGGGTATATCGGCCTACCAGAACTGGATTAACCTTAAAATTCCAGAGTTCAAATCGGGAATTTCAACCTGGAACAGTTTCAACTACGGATGGGGCATTGACATGCTGCTGTATAGGTACAAATTAAATATGGACCTTTCCCCATCGGGAAGTATGGATATGTCGGTTCTTACCCTATCGTATCCCATCTCTGCAAACCTTGGTTGGACTTTTGGGATAGGCAAGTTTCTTGACCAAGGAAACTGGAAAGGGGTAGCACTAACCCTTAAGTATAAACCTTCATTAACGCTAAACATGGTAAGCACTACCTCAACCATAAAAATGCCAGCACCACTAAACACCACCCAAACCGATTACAGCAGCGATACAAATGCAAGCATCAACCTAGGCGGTTTTGGCGTTGACTTTGAATTTTCAAACTTCACCGCAACAATGAATAGGTTAGCCCCCACCCCAAAAACTAAGTTCTCATTCTTTGTATTACCACCAGTTGGCGACACACCGCTATTTGTATCAATAAGTTTAGGTATCTCGTGGTACTCAAGGTAGTTTGAGTAAAAAGTATAATAAAGACCGAACAAATGTTCGGTCTTTTTTTATTACACCCTAAAAGTCAAAGGTATAGTCAAAAAAGGGAATAATTTTCTTTAACTTTGGTTGCTAATTACAACCTCAATGCTTCAAAAAATACAAAACAGAAATTACTGGATTAAGCCAAAGGTAATTGGTGGTTTCTTACTGATAATTATTTTTTCCGTTACAGCAATTGTTATGACCTACCAGGCGGTTAGCGATCTAAAAACTACCCGCCAAGGGCTTGGGCTTCCCGGACAAAAAATTACTGTTCTGAACAGGTTGCTTGCATCAATTTATACTGAGGATAGCGATTTTAGGATGTATGTACTGACCTCAAACGACGATTACCTTAAAACCTACAACAACAATCACCAAAAAGTTACTGCTGCAATAAAATCGCTTCAAAAACTGGCATACAGTAACCAATCGCAGCTAAACTCAATAAAAAAGATTGAAAAGCTACTTCAGAACAAAAGGGAAATTGAGGGCGAAATACTACAAATGCGACAAAGTATTAATACCAGCATCTTTTACGACAGGGCAATGCAACGAATTGCCCGAGCAGGGTCGGAAACCCAGCGTTACCATGAGGTTTACAAGCAAAAAACAGTAACCCAGGTAAGACGCGATACCGTAATTTACAAAAAGGTAGACAATGAATCGATGGCCGCCAGGATAAAACGATTCTTCCTGGGACCAGAAAGAATTGACACTATTGCTACCGATACCCTTGTTGAATTTACGTACGATACCATACCTCACATCACCTACATATCGGACTCAATCATTCAACGGCTTTTACTAATTCTGGACAATATAAGGAATGATCAGCAGAACCAACTTAGGCTTATCGACGAAAAGGAGAAAGAACTGCTTAACAGGAATAGAGCCATCCTGAATCAGGTTCAGCTTATTGTAACCAGTATTGAGAAACAGGAACAGGCTGAAGCTGTTAGCCAAGCATTATCGGTACAAGAAGTCTTAACCAAAAATCTCCTAATAATATTCCTGCTTGGGACCATTACGTTTATTGTGCTGGTTATACTTATAGCAATTATAATGAGGGATATATCGCGCAACAGTACATACAATGCTCAACTTATTGAGGCAAAACAGTATGCTGAAAATCTTTTGCGTTTGAAAGAGCAATTTCTGGCAAATATGAGTCACGAGATTCGTTCCCCATTAAGTGCAATTGTAGGAGTTTCGCGTCAACTATCAAAAACTGAACTGAATGGCAAGCAAAAGGAGTACGTTGATGTGCTTAATAGCTCGTCGAACCACCTGATGGCTGTAATTAACGATATACTGGACTACTCAAAACTAGCCACTGGCAAACTACGATTAGAAAGCAGAGAGTTCTCGCCACGCGAAGTGGTAAACGATACGGTTAAACTTTTTGAGGCAAGAGCAAATGAAAAAGGGTTACAAATTCTTTCGAATATCGATCAATCGTTACCTCACATTGTTGTTGGCGATGACTTTAGGTTAAGACAGGTACTTATCAACCTGCTAAGTAATGCCATTAAGTTCACTGAACAGGGCAGCATTATAGTATCGGGAGCAGTACTCCGCAAAACCGACGATTCGTTAAAAATTCAATTTACTGTTGCCGATACCGGTATTGGCATCTCTCCTGAGATGCAGTCGCAAGTATTCGAGGAATTCACCCAGGCCGATGGCGGAATATCACGCAAGTTTGGTGGAACAGGGCTAGGGTTAACCATTGTAAAGAAACTAGTTGAGCTACAGGGTGGTGAAATATCGCTTACCAGCGAACCCAATGAAGGTACCATTATAAGGGTGGTAATACCTTACAGTATCAAGGAAACCAGAACTGCCAATGTTGACCAAGAAACCCATTACAGAATAAAAGCTGGCACTTCAATCTTAATCATTGACGACGATGAGGTTAACCGGTTAATAGTTACTGAAATTGCCAAAAACGTTGGCCTAGAGGTTGATGCCATAAGCGATGCCAAAAACTTAACTGATCAGCTTAAAGCAAAAAAGTACGATGCGGTTATAACCGATATTCAAATGCCCGAAGTTTCAGGCTACGAGGTGGTTCAACTAATTGAAAATGCCGGTTATAGCATTCCAGTTTTTGCAATTACTGCAAACGATATGATTGACAATCCTGAACGTTTTAGCAGTTTGGGTTTCTCCGGATACCTCATAAAGCCATTTACTGAAGCAGACCTCATTCGACTGCTTGGCCCTGTAATTGGAGCAACTGGAGTTGTTACGGGCGATAAAAGAGAGAGGGCTGATACTTACAATAAATTCGATATCGAGGAGATATACCGATTTACCGGGGGAAATAAAGAAAGCGTTAAGCTAATTTTAGAGTCGTTACTTGAAAACACCCGAAAAAATGTTGAAGAGCTAAATCAGCTCATTAAAAGCAAGAATTTAACTAAGGCTTCAGCGGTAGCCCATAAGATGAAATCGGCTTTTAACCAGTTTAGGGTTTACGACATAGCAAGTATACTTCAACGAATTGAAACGCTCCCCCCCGACAAACACAAGGCAGCCACACTATACATGGATAGGCTAAACCGAAGAGTAAAGAGTTTTACAGTTGAGCTGCAGGAGCAAATTGACAACTTATTGAACTAGACAATCCGCACTCCCATAACAACTACATCGTCGATTCTTGGGGTATTACCATGCCAGTTCTTAAGAGTTTCGTCAAGGATTTGGCGCTGTTCACTCATGGGTTTATGATGGATTTCAAGGAGAAGTTCTTTAAAGTGTTTTATCATAAACTTACGGCCATCTTCGCCTCCAAACTGGTCTACATATCCGTCGGAGAAAGTATAAATTACATCCCCTTTCTGGATTTGAATAACATTATTGGTAAACGAAAGTTCACCGCGCAGGTGAATGCCAATAGGCATTTTATCGCCCTTAATATGGGTCAACTCGTTGTTGCGGATCAGAATAAGCGGATTGTTTGCCCCGGCAAACTGAAGGGTTTGGGTTTCCTCATCAATAATGTAAATGGCAATATCCATCCCATCCTTGCTTCCGCCTATTTCACCGGTTTGGTGAAGTGCAGTTATAACCAAGTTTCGTAACTCATTAAGCACTTCATTTGCTTTCAGATCGGTTTTTGTACCAATGATCTGGGTTAGGAAGGATATGCCCAACATGCTCATGAAGCCCCCGGGAACTCCATGTCCGGTACAATCGGCAACCACTGAAACCTTTAACTTGCCTGCCTGAGTGATGTAGTAGAAATCGCCGCTAACTATGTCACGGGGTAAGTAAAGTATAAAGTTTTCAGGAAAGATTCGGTTAATCTGATCGGTGGGTGTAAGTAATGCTGTCTGAATGCGGCTTGCATACTGAATACTACTGGTTATCTCCTCGTTCTGGGCAGCAATTTTTTCCTTTTGCTGTTCTATTTCTTCCTTTTGAGCAACAACCTCGGCCGTTCGTTCGCGAACAATTTGTTCAAGACGTTCTTTTTCAGCAATGAGTCGGCGGGTATTCCATTTAACTATACCCCAAACCAAACAAACTGCAAGTATAAAATAGAGTATGAATGCCAAAATAGTACGGTACCAGGGCGGGCGAATTTCAAAAGAGTAGGTTGCCTCTATGCTTTCATCCCCATAAATATTCTTTGCCTTAACATGGAATGTATATTTACCCTCCCTAAGATTAGTATAAGTAGCATCGGTTCGTTTATCCCACTGGCTCCAAGTGGTTTCGTCAGAACCTTCCAGGTAATGGCTATACACTATATCCTCCTCACGTTCAAAGTAAGGAGCTGCAAAAGTAAACACCATGGCATTATAGTGGTAACCCAATCGCGGCATTTGGTAAGGTTGTTGCTCTAACGATAATTTTCGAACCGAGGAATCCCCTTGAGTATAAAAGGCTCCACCGAACAGTAATGAATCCTTTGATACCACTTCGCGAATTACGGCACGGAATGGAGCGTTAAAACTTCGTTTTAAATGAGGATTGTAAACGTAAAGTTCTTTTGACATGCCAATCCAAAGGGTTCCGTCAGGATCAGCATATATCGCATCGGCCCACTTATTGGGAAGTCGCTTTAGATCGCGGTTGTCAGTTACCCAGTTCCCAGCAGAATCCTTAACAACTCGTTCAATCCAGTTCTTATTGTTACTATCGTAGCATAGGAAGGCATAACCATTGGAGAACTTTGTGGCTTTATAAATCCCAAATCGCTTTGAAAAAGCGCTACCTACTAAACCTCCCGGCTCAAACAGGTTGTTTTCATAGTTAAAGTGGTATATTCCATTTGAAGTAAGGATATATAGTGAATCATTAACAGGGAAAAGAATTATATACTGAAGGTTTTCTAGCCCCTTTATGCTCTCCTTGCCAAACTTAGATAATTTGGTAAAACTCTTGTTAACCATATACACACCAGAGTAACCTGTGGCAAGCCAAAGGTTCCCTTTACTGTCTTCAACAATTGAGCGTATTTCAAAATTAATGGAATCGCGAAATAAGTTATCAGTGTGTTTCCATTCGCCGTTTGCCCAGTCTATATATGCAACACCTGAATTTAACCCAATATACAATCTACCAGGTATGCTTTTAGATGGGTATAAAGCAAAACAACTATGTTGAATTTGTTTTGATAATTCAAGGTTTGCATTTAAAGGATTGCTAATACTTATGGCTTTACTTCCCTTTATTTCAAAAACACCATCGGTATAGCTGCCTGCAAGAAGCATTTTGGGTGCATTTGGTGGTGAAAAAATAGTTAACGCCCATACATTTCCATTAATACCATCTACAGGTATAAACTTTGGAACTCCATTGCTGTCGTAAGCCAAATAATAAACCCCGTTGAAAGTAGCAAGATAAATAGTATTATTAAATCTAACAATGTCAACAATAATTTCCGATAAGCCACACTCCTGACCAAATCTTCCTATGGCAGAGTTCAACTCAACCTTGGCAATACCACCATCGTATAGTGTTGCCCAAAGGGGTGCATCGCCATTTTGAAACACTTCGGACACTTGGCCTGCGTGCATTCCCGTTTGTTTGTTAACCAGATTTATGGTTTTTAAGTCCGGGGCTAGCGTAACAACTCCAAAAAAGTCGGATTGAACAACCCCCAAAGCAATATTGCCATCATTAAGTTTAGTTGCGCTGTATGGTATTGCTGACTCGGTGGCCATTCTTTTGGCAAGGAGCGTTGGAGTGTCAACGCTTTCGACCTTACCGTTTGAATAGGTATAAAACCCATTATCAGTAAAAATAAAAATTTTGCTAGAGTCAATTGCTACAATTGAGAATACATTTTTATGAATAAAAGCCTGACCACCGGGGATAACTTCAAGGGTACTGTCGCTTGTAAAAGTCCTTAAACCTTGAAGATAACTGTTAACATAAAACTTATCGTTAGCCTTTAATGTAAAAAAGTTAGCATATTCACTTTGCTTTCCCAATGAAATAGGTTTTATAGTATTACCATCGAAAATAAAAATATTAGAAAGAGAGCAAAAGTAAGTCTTACCTTCATACCAGTATGTTTTGTAAATGTAAGAAAGGCTAGACTGAATGCTATCGGGTATGTTTTTGATAAGTGAATAATATTGTAACTTCCCGTTTGCAGTAGGTTGAAGGTAGCCTAACTCACCTGTTGAACCAACATATATAACCCCATCGGCACCCTTACAAAGCGAACGAACCGACTTGTTTTCAGGCATAGGGATGCTACGCCAGGTTTTGCCATCGTATTCCAGAATGCCATTATCGTTTGTACCAAAGTACATCACACCCCTATCGTCCTGTGCGATACACCAAACCTGCTCGTTTCCACCGTAAACCTCAGGGGTATAGTTTGTAATAAGCGGATTGCCATACTTATTGAATTGCTGGCCACTCGCTTGTAAAACACTTATGAACAAAATACCAAGAAATAGAAGCTTTTTCATGGTAAAACGCTATACTAAGATTTGATAAATATATTAAAAAAACGTTTAATCAGTCAATATTTTTAACTAATTGCTCCAATTAGTTTCTTAAAAAAGAAAAATCATATTTCAAAGTTGTAAAGATAAGGTTTTTAATAATATCGAATAGAAATCTACCAATTTCACTACTGTCCGATTTAAAAAATCTTTATCCACTAAGCGGGAATAGGATAACGTTACGCCGTTGGCGATGAAGTATTGCTAGAAAAACCAACCTTAACATTTCCTATTCCCAATGGAGGATATAGAATAAGTTAGGTATAAGCTAACTCTTAAAATTTTTTTAGCCAAAAAGTAGTGATTATCTATACAGAATCAATCGCCATTAATTGGGTAAAAGCAAAAATAATGCCGGTCGTTGACCGGCATTCACAAAAAAGTAAACGATTACTGCTTTATTAACTTTTTTAAAGTTTCCAGTTCAGCCTTTAAGTTCTCAATTTCCTTTTGCTGCTGAATAATTTGCAACTGAAGGTTTTCAACGGTTTCAACCGTTTCAAACTGCATGCGGGTTAGGTTAATGCCATCCCTTTCCTCCGATGCTTTTGTTAGCCAGGGTAAGTGGCCATTACGAGCAATGAACCGTTCAACGCTCAGGGGATCGAGCCGCTTGGAATAATCGGGTTTGAATACAAAGTCGGGTTTGCTGTAAATATCTGTACCCGTTCCATAATAAAGATCACCAGTTATTCGTGCATCACCCACTACGTGTAGCTGTTTATCGGGCACGGTTGTTCCTATCCCAACTCGGGCATTTAAAGCAATTTCTTTGCTATCGAATCTGCCATAAATTAGTGCTTGCGTTGAATCGCCTCCAGAATTGGAAATATGCAGTCTATTACTTTTAGCCTCGGAAATACCAGCCTGATATCCAATAAAGACGTTGCTGTTCCCTGAACAGTTTAGTCCAGCCTGATGCCCAATGATAACATTAGCAAATCCGTTATTTGTTCCAGTTTGCTGTCCAATAAAAATATTGTAAAAACCATTGGTTAATCCGGTTCCACTTGCATACCCGATACATACATTACTACTAGCAATAAAAGGACCAGTGTTGAAATTTGCAGCGCTTTGAGTACCAATAAAGGTGTTGTTGTTGCCATTAATATTGTACCCTGTAAAACGCCCAACCATTACATTGCCCGATCCATTAGTATTACCCCGACCAACATTGGAGCCCAAAAATGTATTATCTCTTCCTGTTTCGTTGGAGGCTCCTGATGCCTGACCAACAAAAGTATTTTCATTTCCTGATGTATTGCTAGAACCTGCCATATCACCAAGAAACGAGTTGTCAGAACCATCAACATTCTTGTAGCCTGACCGATAACCTAGAAATAGGTTTCTGAAACCATTTACATTATAGTAGCCACTCTCCAAACCAAAAAATGTATTGCCAAAACCAGAAGTGTTTGAAAAGCCTGAACCGTTTCCGAAAAACATATTTCGGTTTCCATCGGTATTACTTTTACCAGACTCATTACCGATAAAAATATTACTGTAGCCACTGGTGTTGCTATATCCGGCCATATAGCCTATAAAAATATTCTTAAATCCTGTGGAAGTACTAAACCCTGATTGTTCGCCAATTGCAATATTTTGCACACCGTTCAATGCATTTCCTCCCGCCTTACTCCCTAAGTAAACATTACCACCTCCAAATTGGTGAAGCATTCCTGCCTGGTAACCAATGAATGTATTATCGCTTCCGGTATTATTTAAGCCAGTCTGATACCCAAGGAAGGTATTCCAATTCCCGGTGCTGTTTGCTTTCCCGGCCTGAAATCCTAAAAAGGAGTTAAACTGTCCGGTAGTAATGCTTGCCCCAGCTTCGTATCCAATCAGGTAGTTATCCTTGGTTAGCTGGATGAGTTGAGCACTAGTCTTCCCGTTGGTGAGTCCACCCACAGCAAAGCCACCCTTGGCTCCCTTCCCTGGGTTCTCATTGATATAAATTCTGGCCGAATCGGGGTTTACAAACAGCAGGTCCTGGGATATAACCGCTTTGGTTTGATTGGTTAATCCACCCACGGCAAAGCCACCCTTGGCTCCCTTGGTGCCGGGGCTTTGCTTAACATATACCCTGGCGCTATCGGGGGTTATACGCAGGTACTCTACCGGCTCTCCCTTTGCGCCGGTCAGGCCGCCCACTGCAAACCCACCCTTGGCCCCTTTGGTTATGGCGCTGTCGGGGATATTTACCCTTACCCCCTCCTGGTATACGCCAAAGAGCACCTCACCCTTGCTGTTCTTCACCTCAAATATGGGATCGTCGGGGTTGGTGGGGTCGTTGCCCACCACCACCAGGTTCCTGGTAAACCTCAGGTTGGCGCTATCGGCGTACACGGCCATGGGTACGGGCTGTATCCTCTGGCTGCCCAAGCTGCTGAAGGTGCTGCCCCCGTCGGTGCTAAGCTCCACCTTTAGCCTGGTTTCATTACTCCCCCAGGGCACCTCCTCTAAGCTGCCCGATAGGGGCGTACCCTCGCCCACGGTGAGGCTTACCAGCCCGTAGGGGCCGGTGTTCACGGCATGGCTCTCCGCGTAGTAGGTGGTGGAGCCATCGGAGCTGGTTATGCTCAGCCTGAGGGTCACGTTCTGGTTGGCCAGCACCTGCCCGCTGCTGTTGCGGAGCACGGCCTGGTAGCTGAAACCGGTGGGTTGCTGTGCTGCGGCGGTGATAGCAACTACCATGAATAGCAGCATACCTGTAATCTTCTTCATAACCTTAATTTTAGTTTGTCTTAAACACAATACACTAGAAAGACAGGATATCAGCTGAATTCAAAATTATTTCAAGCTATTCTAAAGAAAAATCATTCGAATAATTTTCTCAACAAATTAAAATCAATGATAACGTTAAAAATTTATGTGTTAATTCAATTACTGATAAAACAAATTGTTTGCTGGCTTAGAGTATTAATTTCTAACTTTGATAATTAACCAATAATGAAAAAAATATTCATTGTCTAAAATTTGGCATAACAAAAGTAGATTGAACTTAAAAGGCAAAAAAGAAGATTAGAAGTTACTCCTTTACCAGCTTAACAATCCGATTCAGATTATCCTTCTCCAGCGTTACTTTTAGCAGATAAATGCCTGAACGTATCTCCGATATATTTAACTCAGTGGGTACCGATTGCTCAACATTCACCACCTTTGAAATAACCTTACGTCCAGTTATATCATATAAATCAAATGTTGCTTTACCGCTCGCATTGGGTATTTCAAATTTAACCTTTACGTAATCCCTTGCCGGATTAGGGTATATGGTAATGTCGTTTTGAGTAATTCCAGGTTTATCAACCGATGTGGTAAACAGGTTTCCCTGCTGGAATCCCTGAGTCAAAATAAAATCAGCTGATGTGAGGGTAGTATAGGCAACCTCGCCCAGTGTCCAACTAATTGATAGCCCTGCTGATGAGTCTTCAAAGTATCCACCTCCAGCGGCAATTACCTGCATTGGTATGTCCTGCGACCATGCCGTTAGTGTGAATAGCGATAAAATTACTGTGTAGATTTTCTTCATTTTGTATTATTTTAAATTTGCATAATGAGCAAGTTAGTAAATTATAATACCAAAGTCAATTTTTTTACATTAATTTGAAGTTTTGTATTTCTAATTTATCGTTTGGAGTGTTAAAATTAAAACAATGAGAGAGAGAGCATTAGACTTAAACGAAGAGTTCAAAGGGAAAGATGCCCTTCAGGTGCTTACGTGGTTCCTGAAAGAGTATAAAGGGAGAATTGCTCTGAGTTCCAGCATGGGTGCAGAAGACCAGGTGCTTACCGATATGGTAATGAGGATTGACCCTGAAGTAAAAATTTTCACTCTTGACACGGGACGATTATTCTACGAAACCTACGAGCTTATTGAGCGCACCTCGCTGAGGTACAAAAAGAATATTGAAATATACTTTCCATCGCCAGCCGAAGTTGAGAGAATGGTCACCGAAAAGGGGATTAATCTGTTTTACCAAAGTATTGAGAATAGGAAGGAGTGCTGTAGGGTTCGCAAAATTGAGCCCTTGAAAAGGGCTTTCAAAGGGTTAGAGGTTTGGATATGTGGTTTGCGCCGTAACCAGTCAGCTACCCGAACCGAGAACCAAATGGTTGAGTGGGATGAGGCTAACGGCCTTATTAAGCTTAACCCGCTTATTGATTGGAGCGAACAGGACGTTTGGGAGTATATTAAAGCCAATGGGGTGCCCTACAACCCCTTGCATGACAAAGGTTTTCCAAGCATTGGCTGCCAACCTTGTACCAGAGCCATTGAACCCGGTGAGGATGTTAGAGCTGGCCGTTGGTGGTGGGAAAACCCCGAGACCAAGGAGTGCGGTTTACACAATCGAAAGAAATAAAAAAGCCCCATTTGGGGGCTTTTTTGAGGTACCGAGCGGATTCGAACCGCTGTACGTGGTTTTGCAGACCAGTGCCTAACCTCTCGGCCACGGTACCCTTTGGCACTGCAAAGATACAAAAAAAATTAATCCTGCAAATTTTTGTGGGTTTTCAAAACTTGCGTTCAAGCGAAACACTCACCTTTTCAACTTTTCCTCCGAGTGGTGGGTTTAACTTTGAAACTTTCACCCATACCCTTTCCACGTTTTTGAAGTTATTGTGTATAGCTGAAACAATACGCTCCGCAACATGCTCAAGCAGCTTAGATTTTAGCTGCATTTCCTCTTTAATCAGATTGTAAACAACCTGATAATTCACTGTATCATTTAAATTATCGGTAAGTTGAGCCGCTTGTGTTTCGACCTCAATTAAGATGCTTACCTGAAAATGATTCCCTACAACTTGTTCCTCTTTGTAGCATCCATGGTAAGCGTAAAACTCCATGTTCTCAATCTCAATAATTGCCATCGGTTAAGATAAAATGTGTGTGGAGTATAGCTAAAGGGTTAAAAGCCAGGCTTGTGAGGTTAAGTGCAAACCACGCACTCGCTCCAATTCCCTCAAGGCTCTATCGCGATTAGTAAATTGGTAAATTACCACTCTGTAAACATTGTTGCCCGGTAAAATGAATGGCTTATAGCCCAAACGCGACACCTCATCAATTAACTTTTGGGCGTTATCGCGGCTAGCAAAACTGCCAATTACAATATAGAAAGTCTTACTCTCCTCGATTGGTTTATCCTGAAATAAAAGGGCACTTTTTTTATCAATTGGAACTATTACACTTGTGTGTTGTTTTACCTCGCTCCTTGGAAAAGCATTAATGGAACTATCGGTTGCCATATTTTGAACTGAAGCCGAATCGGATTTAACCTCACTTACTGGTTGTTCATAATTACTAGGCTTGATACTTTCATCAGGAACAACCACTGCCACTTGCGAAACGCTTTCGGACTTGTTCCCTTCCCAGAATCTTAACTCAGAAATAAAGATAAATGCTGCAACAACGCCTATAACCATAACAGCAGCAAATAAACCTGCTGCAAACGACCGCTGGGACTTTTTGGGAGTTCCAGGAATATATGATGGGGTTGCTTCAACATTAACTGTAGGAGTGGATTTATCTTCCTTGCGATAAGTTGGCATGGATGAACCTAAATCCTGATTAGCTTCAACCTTTTCAGTTCCTTGATGGTTAACAACAATATCAACTGGTGGTAGGAATGTTGTTGCTAAAGCATCATCGGCAATCAGTTCAATTCCTCCATCAACCCCAGTTTTGAGCGAACCTATTCCGGGAATAGAAACTGTTTTATTCTGTTTTAAGCTATTCAAAAGAGTTTGACAAAACTCTTCAACTCTTCTGCTTGCCTCACTTTTTGAAAGGCCATAACTTGCTTCAAGGTAATTCTCAAGTGCCTCATCGTTAAATGTTCGGTTAGGGTCAAAAACAAAGTACTCCTTAGGAGGCAGAAGCGTTTTGCCATCGTTGGCTAGCTGAGCGGATTCGTACTTCCGAACAATGCTGCCAAGCCCTGGAAGGCTAACATAATCGTTGGTTTGCAAAATTTTTTGCACTATAGCATTCAATTCCAATGCTGTAGGGTGTTTGGGGTTTAACTAACAAATGTATAAAATTATTTGGGTTAAATCAAAATGGTTGGGTTATGGTTTTCAAAAAAATACATTCAACTTTTTTTTAAATAAAGATCAATGTCGTTTAGTTAACAAAATATACATACCTTTTGTCATCCTGAGTGAAGCGAAGGATCTCTAATCGATCCCATGAGATGTTTCGCTTAGCTCAACATGACAATAGTTTCACGAACAACGTTTCCAGCCCCGTAGGGGCTAAACATTTGTAACACCATGGCTACTCCCACACGTATAGCGATGCACGCAATACATTTTCCAAAGAGCAAGGGGAAAACGTTGCATCGCTGAAGAAAAGCATTACAAAGAGCTATTTAAACGTTCTTTCTTGTCTTGATACAAGAAAGAACCAAAGAAAATCAAGGCTGAAAAGCCTAACCCGATGGGTACCCCGTGGGTGGAACTGCCACGCGATACAATTCGCCACGCCTTCGGCGTGACTCATGTGGTATCGCTTACAAAACCCACCGCCACGTTCCACCCCCGACCCATTGCCGGGTCTGACTTTTATGCCATTGCTAAAATCATTCCTTTGGGGTTGAGGAATTTCACTAACAGAAGGAATGAAAATACAAAGAGATGCTTCGACAAAGTCTATCCCGAAATATCGGGACTCAGCATGACAGCGTAATGTTTCGCTTGCGCGTAACATGACTAATAACCTTAACTAAACAACACTGAAATTAAGATAGAAATAGAGGTTGCCCATTAGGACAACCTCTATTACATAGACTATCTACCCTTCCTAAAACTTGTACCAGAAACCAATTCCCATAGAGTATGATGGTCCGTTTTCATATTTCTGATTAAAAGGAGCAACCCATTCGGTTGATTCTACTTTACGCTCTTGTGTAGCCAAACCTACCTGGAACCCTAAGTCGATACCTAAGTTTTCCTTTAGCTTTAAGCTAGCGCCAGTGTTGAGCCAAATGGTGTTATTCTCAAATTCCATTTCCGATTGATATTGCCTTTTCATCTTATAGGGAGCATAAGTACAGCCAACACCCCAGTTGAACTTTTCGGTAAACTGGTACTCAGCCGCTACCCCAAAATCGATACCATTATGGTAGTATTCGGCAACGTTAACTCCATCAACATCCTCATCGAGTGAGAGCATGGAGTATAGTGAAACATTCATGTTATAGTGCAAGGTTAACTTTTCGTTAGCATTATAGGCCACGCCAAGGTTATATGTTGGGACATAGGTTGATTTCACCTTATCGCCGTCGGTAAATAATCCACCACTTTTGTTATCATTAACCTTGGTTTCAAGTTCCATTTCAGTGAAGTAGCGGAAAGTATTTGCTATTAGTAGATTTGGCATAGGTTTTAGGTCAACACTTCCAATAAAACCAAAACTTTGACCTGTAAAATCTACATCTATTTCAGTCCTTGGAATAGGTACAGCAGATGGTGCAGGGGTATAGGTGATATCCAACCAACCCTCCTGATGGTTCATCTGGCGGGAATACTGAAAAGCGCCACCAACCGATAACCAATCGTTAACACGATAGGCTGCACCTAGCCAACCCCCTACACCATAAGCAGAACCTTTAAAACTAGTTTTAACACCATAATCGGTTACTGCGCCAGGCAGCAATCCACCCATTATACCAGTAATAACATTGAAATAACCCAAACGCTCAAATGTTGGTAATCCATCGTTATAATTGCCGGCGCCACCACCATTGGTGATTCCTGCAAACATAAATAGCGCAAACCTATCCTTTTTATAGGTAAGATTTAGTGCTGGATAAAGAAGCGAACTGGTTTTACTCTTGTACTCTAAAATATTGCCGATAAAATTACCATCATCGAAAATGCTCTTGGTGGAGTAGAAAGGAATTGTAGAGAACTCGAGGGCAAACCCGTCGTTTCCCCAAACGGTTCCTGCTGGGTTGTAAAAGGGGGCATCGGTTGTGGTTGATGCATTTCGGTTTCCGGTCTTCATTTTGGAAGCACTACCATTATTGGCAGGATTGTAATCGGCCATTGCCACCATGGTTCCAAGCACAAAAATGCTAAGCAATAAAATGTTTCTTTTCATATCAGTTTGGTTTAAGGTTAGATTTTCAAAAAATTCAGCTCAACATGTCGGGCAGGTAGAAATTTCACCCCTAACCCAATTGTTAATGAGCGTTAACAAAAGTTGTTTTTAAATGGTGATTATTCGTTCAAATAAAACTTTGAACCTCAGAAATGTTGTTCTTTTAAATTATGAACAATGCATTGAACAGCTCACTTGGGCAGGAAAACTCGTTATAGCCAATGGTATGATTAATACTAGTTAATGACCATTGCTAATTACCGTGTTTGCCAGAAACTATGAATATCTTTCTCTGCAAGGTTAGTTATGTGTTCCGCTTCGTTCAATTTGATAATTAACCATATTTAAGTTAGATTGTAACACAAGAAGGCAAAAGGTTTGTTTTCATCGATAGGTGAATGATAACATTTAACTCGTGAACTATAGCTTTACATCAATCTATAACTGTTTTTTGGAAATGGTAAACCAATATTGCTAAGCTGAAATGAATAATAACAAAAAGGCCGCCAAAAGTGGCGGCCCTGATAACCATGCATGTTCAGGTTTACTTTACTGTTGAGCCATTTGATACCGAATCGGCCGGTATAACCAGCTGTAACCTTCCATCTACATCCTCGGCCATAAGAATCATTCCATGCGACTCAATTCCTCTGATGGTTCTTGGCTCAAGGTTTGCCAGAACTACTACCTGTTTTCCAACCATTTGCTCGGGCGTAAAGAACTCAGCTATGCCCGAAACAATAGTACGGGTATCGACTCCGGTATCAATTTTCAGCTTTAACAACTTTTGTGTTTTTGGTACCCTCTCAGCCTCAAGAACCTTAGCAATGCGAATGTCCATTTTGGAAAACTCATCGTAGGTAACTGAATCTTTCAAGGGGGTTACCTTGATATTTGCCCTCTCGTTAGCCTCTTTAGCTTTCCGTAACTTTTCGAGCTGCCGCTCAATAACGTCGTCTTCAATCTTATCGAACAGAAGCGATGGCTCGTTCAGCTGGTGACCGGGCAATAAAAGATTATCGCCACCTGCCAGATTCCAGTCCTTTCCATTTAGGTTTACCATTGCTCTAATCTTTTCAGCGGTAAATGGAAGGAAAGGCTCTAATAGTACTCCAAGGTTAGCAGTAATCTGCATGGAAATGTTCAGTATGGTTGCAACCCTTTGTGGGTTTGTTTTGTAAACCTTCCAGGGTTCAGTGTCGGCAAGATACTTATTACCAAGACGGGCAAGGTTCATTGCCTCCTTCAATGCTTCGCGGAAGCGGAATTCATCAAGGTTTTGCTCTATGGATTGTTTAAGCTTGGGTATCTCTGCAAGGGTTTCGCGGTCGTAATTGTCAAGTTCGGCAATTGCAGGCACTTTTGAATCAAAATACTTCTGTGTAAGAACCATTGCTCGGTTTACAAAGTTACCCAGAATTGCAACCAATTCACTGTTATTACGGGTTTGAAAATCCTTCCAGGTGAAATCGTTGTCCTTGGTTTCGGGCATGTTGGCCGTAAGAACGTACCTGAGCACATCCTGTTTACCGGGAAACTCATCGAGGTACTCATGGAGCCATACAGCCCAGTTACGCGAAGTAGATATTTTATCGCCCTCAAGGTTAAGGAACTCATTGGCAGGAACATTATCGGGTAGTATATAGCTACCCTCTGCCTTAAGCATAGCAGGGAAAATGATGCAATGGAAAACAATATTATCCTTTCCGATAAAATGGATCAGCCTGGTTTCAGGGTCCTTCCAGTACTTTTCCCAGTTTGGCGTTAACTCCTTGGTTGCAGAAATATATCCAATTGGAGCATCGAACCATACATATAGCACCTTTCCGGTAGCCCCTTCAACGGGAACAGGAACACCCCAATCTAAATCGCGGCTAACGGCACGTGGCTGTAAGCCTTGATCGAGCCAACTCTTGCACTGTCCGTAAACATTTGGTTTCCATTCCTTATGCTCTTCCAGAATCCATTTTTCCAAATCGGGTTGGAAACGGTCTAGTGGTAAGAACCAGTGCTTGGTTTCCTTCATCACAGGCTTTGACCCGCTGAGCATGGATCGGGGATCCTTTAGGTCGGTTGGGCTAAGGCTTGTGCCACACTTTTCGCACTGGTCGCCGTAGGCGCGGTCGTTTCCGCAATGTGGGCAAGTTCCCATGATATACCTATCGGCCAGGAATTGACCTACCTCCTCATCGTAGTACTGTTCAGTTGATTTCTCAATGAATACACCCTTATCGTATAGCTTCCGGAAAAATTCACTGGCAGTGTCATAGTGCACCTTTGAGGTTGTTCGGGAGTAAATGTCGAAGGCAATGCCAAACCTCTCAAAGGAATCCTTGATGATTGCGTTATACTTATCAACAACAGCTTGGGGTGTGGTGTTTTCCTGACGTGCCTTAATAGTAATAGGAACCCCATGTTCATCGGATCCGCACACCGAGATTACCTCAACTCCTTTAGCTCTTAGGTAGCGGGTAAAAATATCGGATGGTATGTAAACGCCGGCAAGGTGACCTATATGAACAGGTCCATTTGCATAGGGCAAAGCCGATGTAATCAGGTAACGCTTAAATGAGTTCATCTGTCGTGTATTAAATAACTTAGTATTTCAATGGTGTTTACTAAAAAAGCTGTAGGTGTGACTTTGTAGGCAACTAATGCATATGTATCCATACCCAGCTATTTTAGTGCCACAAATCTAATTGATTTTCTTTAAAGAACCGAAAAGTATTTCAAGGTGAATAAGTAAAACCTTAATGACAAAAATGAGATTTATTTCAAAAAATAATCTAACTTTAAAGTCCATTTTTTTACAACAGGTGCATGGAAAACATAACACCCCCATACCTACAACCAGGCGATACAATAGGGATTGTTGCTCCAGCTCGATCAATAACCCGCGATGAGCTACAGCCGGCCATTAGGTTTTTAACATCACAGGGTTTTTTAGTTAAAACAGCACCACACCTATACTCTAAACACTACCAGTTTGCCGGCACCGATGGCGAGAGAGCTCAGGATTTAATGGAGATGATTGAAGATCAATCCGTGAAAGCTATTCTTTGTGCTCGCGGAGGATACGGCTCGGTAAGAATATTGGATTTATTAAACTTGCGGAAGCTTCAACATAACCCAAAATGGATTATTGGCTATAGCGACATCACCTTCTTGCACAGCTTAATTACCGGTTGGTTTGGCATTGAAACGCTCCATGCCACCATGCCCATCAATTTCCCCGATTCTGTTCAAGGAAACCAATCGACCATGGCGCTGATTAGCGCTTTAAAAGGTGAGACCTTATACTACGAACTAAAACACCATCCCTTAAACCTTCCTGGACATGCCACTGGGGTTCTCATTGGCGGAAACCTTTCCATCCTTTCATCGCTCAGTGGCACAACAAGCGACATGTCCTATAGCGGTAGAATTCTATTCATTGAAGATGTTGATGAATACCTCTACCATATTGACCGCATGATTATGCAGCTAAAGCGTTCAGGCAAGCTTAAATCAATTGCCGGGCTTATTGTAGGACACTTCAGCGACATGAAGGATAATAGCGAACCTTTTGGTTCCGATGCTTACGAAATTATTTACAGCGCTGTTAAGGAATACCGAATACCTGTTTGTTTTGGATTTCCTGCTGGACACGCAGAGCCTAACCTCCCTCTAATAATTGGTAGAACCGTTGAATTAAAGGTTAGCGATGAGGGGGCAAAAGTAGGATTTTACAGGAGTTTAACTTGATATTAACTCATTAAACCCAACTGGAATAGTAAACAGGGTTTGCGAAATCTGCATGGGCGTAATACTTAAAACCCTTATGTTGCTTCGCAGCTTCCGGAACCGGGTACGATCAACTACCATCAATGGCAATATCCCTTCGGGTTGTGGTAAACTTACCAATTCTTCAATAGCTGATCCAGCATTGGCCAATGCACTGAAAAGTTTAGGAGCAAAGTCGTACTTTGTTTCCGATACCCAATATGTTGTTTCAGTTTGAGTGGCTAAGTTTTTTACCCTCCACTGGTAACACCTGATACCATTAATTTCAATATAGTTCTCTGACTTTAGAATACTAACATTTGAAATTGCGGGAGAATTATCTACCTTAACTTTGGAGTACTTCCTATTGCTGAATGATACCAGATAGGTTGATCCACTTTCCACATTGGCAAAGTAGGATCGTATCAACTTACCACCTTTACTAAACTCGTTAACACGTATTAGGTTGCCCTTAATGTAAACCTCAACCTGTATGGTATCGTATACACCCTCACGAACAATATTGACTTTACCCTCAAAACCGCCTACCTTTGAGTAGGCGTTTGTGGATAGCAGTAAAGTGAAGAATGCTATGTAGCAAATAAACCGCAAGCCCAAAAAAAGAGTTAATCAACAAAAATTTATATCGATTTTTGTTAAAAATTGTTTCATAGAATGGTAGAAAAAATTGGTGGCAACAAGGATTTAGGCAGTAAGGGCGAAGAAATTGCTGCAAGTTACTTGGCTGCAAAGGGATATAAAATTTTACACAGGAACTGGCACTTTGGCCACAAGGAACTCGATTTGGTGACACAACTAAACGACACCCTTGTTATAGTGGAGGTTAAAACCCGAAGTACCCACTACTGGGAAGAGCCCAAGGAATCGGTTAAACGGAAAAAGCAAAGAATGATTGTTGAAGCTGCCGACGAGTATGTTCAAAGACATAACCTTGATTGCGATGTACGATTCGATATTGTTTCAATTGTAATCAACCATGGCTTACCACCTGAGATTGAGCATATTGAAGATGCATTTTTCCCAACACTATAATCTTCAGCAATTACAGACCTATGAATATTGAACTGATTAGAGAGCATTGCATATCAAAACCAGATGTAACTGAAAGTTTTCCGTTCGACGACGACACCCTGGTTTTCAAGGTGAATGGGAAAATCTTTGCCATGGTTAACCTTAGTGGGGACACACAGCTTAACCTTAAATGCGATCCTGAACTCGCCATAGAGCTCCGTGAAAAATACATGGCTGTTCAACCCGGCTATCACATGAATAAACGCCACTGGAACACTATAGCAATAGATGGATCAATACCCGACGCCTTGATTTTGGATTGGATTGACCATTCCTATAATTGTGTTTGCTTAAACAAGGGGAAACGTAAATTAGGTAGTAGAAAGAAGAAGTGATTCAAGAATAAATTTCCTATATACGTTAGTTAAGGATATATCATGTTGAGCGTTAGGGAAAAAGCCCTTTGTCATGCTGAG
>JAGPEQ010000114.1 GCA_018056955.1 Bacteroidales bacterium
AGTTAGAGGAAGTTAGAGGGAGTTAGGACTAGTGAAAAGTTAAAAGTTAAAAGAAGAATTGAGGATATGAGGGGGTTGGAGAGCTTTATGTTCGTGAACCGTGAACCGTTAAAAGTTAAAAGTTAAAAGTCTGTTTTGTGCCGGAATGAGTCGGAATAGACGGAATAAGATGATGTTAGAAGAAGTTAGAGGTAATGTGAGCAGTTAATTCTAAATACCATAGATTAACTAACTTAACCGGGCAAAAAAATTGGAACGCAGCAATATTTTTAGAGGGATTCGTCAATTGAAAATTCAATTGACGAATCTCGATTAAACGTCGGCAGGTTACCTGTAAAACTCCGATGTTTTGCGCCATTGGGGATAAATGTTTCCATTTACTAAACGGTTACCCACCTCGTAGAATAGCACCGCATCGTCAACCAAACCATCTAACCTATCGCGCTGCGGTTTATACTCGTCGGAGGGTTTATGGTAAACGTTTTGCCAGTAATCCTTAATTAGCTCAAGAGTTTTTTCTTTCCCCAACTCAGCTTGATGCGTATACCCTTTAGCAAAAATTGCAGGAACACCGGCTTTAAGAAATGGTAACTGGTCGGACCGGTAAAACATTCCATTTTCGGGATTTGGGTCAAGGGCAATGTAGCGGTCGTGTTCCTCTGCAACCACCTGTAAAAGACTATCGAGATTCGAGTGTCCGTAACCGGTTACGGTTACATCCTTGAACTTTCCGAGGAAAAGAACCACATCGTAGTTTATGCAGGCTATAGCCTTTGTTATATCGAACGGGCAATGCTTAACAAAGTACTCCGAGCCAAACAGTCCCGACTCCTCAGCGGTAGGCGCAAGGAAGATAATTGAGCGTTTGGGTGCATCGGCTTGCTTAAATACCTTAGCAATGGATAGCATCCATGCTATTGCGGCAGCATTATCCGATGCTCCATTGTAGATGGAATCGCCATTTAGTGGGCGCCCAACCCCAAGGTGATCCCAGTGAGCGGTATATACAATAAACTCATCGGGTTTCTCAGCCCCCTTAATGTAACCTGCGACATTCTTTGATACTGAACGCTCTACACTATTACTTAAGCTTAGAGACAATGTTGCGTTTAGGTTTATAGGTTTAAAATCCTTACTGGTAGCCTGTTTCTTTATCGCCTCGTAGCTATAGCCACAGCGACTGAATAGTTGCTCGGCGGCCTCACGGGTTATCCAGCCATTAAGAGTGCACGCCGGAGTATCGAGTTCTTTACTATCAACGTAAAGTATTGGGCTGTTGCTCTTGCTACCCGCAACCGCCCATGGGTAACCTGCAGGACCATCCTCATGAACAATTATGCAGCCAAGCGCTCCTTGGCGTTCGGCTTCCTCAAACTTATAGCGCCAGCGTCCGTAATAGGTCATGGCATAGCCAGTAAAAAGCGATGAGTCAAGCAGGTAGTAACCGGGGTCGTTCACCAAAACCACAATGATCTTGCCCTTTACATCTATATCCCTGAAATCGTTACAGCCATACTCTGGTGCGTTTATTCCAAAACCCAAAAATAGCAAGGGTGCTTTGGATATTTCAACCTTTGCCCGAGTGGTTGGACTCCACAGGCAGATATCGTCATCAACCTTAAGGCTAAGCTTACCGCTTGCCAAACCTACATCAACCTGTTCGGGTAAATGAGTTGTAATGGAAACCATGGGAACATCCTGAAAATATGTATCACCAAAAGCGGGCACAAGCCCTAAGTCCTTCATCCTGTTTTGAATGTATGCGGTCGCTCTTACTTCGCCCACGGTAAATGGTGCACGTCCCATCATGCTATCGGCCGAAAGCACCATTATATCGTGTTCCACATCGTCGTAGGATATGGCATTTGTGTTCAGCTTATTGCTGCTATTGCAGGCAGATAGGACAGATAGAAGCAGTACCAAAGGAAATAGTTTTCGCATGGCATTAGTAGTTTTGAACAAAAGTAAAAATTAATTTATCCCTAGTCTTTTAATTTGACTAAAAAAAGAAGTAAAGTAAAAATCATAGGTTGATATTTAACCAAATGCTAACTTTAGGGTCAAAATTGTGTAACCTAACCCAAAGCACCATGAAACGAATTGTAAAACCAATCTGTCTTGCTGCAATGGCAATAATTATTGGCGGTTCGGGCTGTACCGATACCGAAAAACAAGTTAAGGAACCTCTAAAGATTGACGTATCGTTAACCCAGGAGGAAAAGGACAAGGGCCTTCTCACACCTGAGATCATGTGGAAATTCGGACGTATTGGGAGTTCGGTCATCTCGCCCGATGGCAAACTACTTGCCTACACCACAACCTACTACAACCTACAGGAGAATAAGGGAGTAACAAATATCTACCTAATTCCTACCGAGGGTGGAGAGCCAGTAATGCTGACCGATGAGCAAGGCTCGGAATCGAATATTCAGTGGAGTGCCGATGGCCAAGCCATACGCTTCCTGTCCACCCGTAGTGGTTCCTCGCAAATTTGGGAAGTAAAAATCGATGGAACCGGCCTCAAACAGCTCACTAACTTCGATTTTGATATTAACGGCTTTGCCTTTTCGCCCGATGGCAAAAAAATAGTGTACGCCAAGGATGTGAAGATGGTTGACCAAACCGAGGATATACATCCGGACATGCCAAAGGCCAAGGTACGGATAATTGATGATTTGATGTATCGCCACTGGGATTACTGGGAAGATGGCAAGTTTAGCCACCTGTTTGTTGCCGATTACACTGAAAATGGGGTAGAAAATGCCATTGATATCAACGAGGGTGAAAAGTGGGATACCCCCATGGCTACCGATTTCGACATGGATGAAGTGCAGTGGAGCCCAAGCGGCGATAAGATTGTTTACGCCTCAAAGAAACTTTATGGGAAGGACTACGCCATGAGCACCAACTCCGATATCTACCTGTACGATCTAAAAACCCGAATCACCACAAACCTATCCGATGGCAATCCCGGTTACGACCGCTACCCACGATTCTCTCCTAACGGAGTCTTCATCAGCTGGTGGAGTATGGCCACCCCTCTTTACGAATCGGATCAGAAAAGACTTTTTATTCTCAACACCAATAACAACAAGAAAACCTATCTTACCGAGGGTTTTGACCAGAATGTTGAGTACTACGTTTGGGACAACGATAGCCGAAATATTTACTTTACTAGTGGGATTAAGGGTACTGAGCAGCTCTACAAGGTTGATGTTGCCACATCAAAAATTACCCAGCTCACTACTGGCAAGCACGACTACACCAGCTGCCAGTACTCCAACGGCGTACTTACTGCAAGCCGCATGAGCATGAGCATGGCTACCGAGCTTTACCGGATTAATGAGCAAACCGGCGAGGCCACTCAGCTAACCTTTACCAATAAGCATATTTACGACCATATTAAGATGGGCGAAGTTCGTGAACGCTGGGTTACCACAACCGATGGGAAAAAGATGCTTGTTTGGGTAATCCTTCCTCCCGATTTCGACTCCACAAAGAAGTATCCCGCCCTACTTTACTGCCAGGGTGGCCCGCAGAGCACCGTAAGCCAGTTCTGGAGCTATCGCTGGAACTTCCAGATTATGGCAGCCAATGGTTACGTTGTGGTGGCTCCTAACCGCCGTGGTGTTCCATCGTTTGGGCAGGAATGGAACCGCCAAATCTCAGGCGATTACAGCGGACAAAACATTAAGGATTACCTAAGCGCCATTGATGATGTTAAGAAAGAACCTTGGGTTAATGAGGATAAGCTGGGTTGTGTAGGCGCAAGCTACGGTGGTTACTCAGTGTTCTACCTTGCCGGACACCACCAGAAACGCTTTAAAGCGTTTATTGCCCACTGCGGCATGTTTAACCTGGAATCGTTCTACCCCCAAACCGAGGAACTATTCTTCCCCACCTTCGACCTTGGCGGCGCGCCATGGGAAACCGATAACAAAGTAGCACAGCGAAGCTACGCCAACTCGCCCCATAAGTTTGTTAAAAACTGGGATACTCCTATTATGATTATAGTGGGTGAGCATGATTACCGTATACCTTACACCCAAAGCCTCGAAGCATTTGGGGCTGCGCAACTACTCGGCGTACCAAGTAAACTGCTATTCTTCCCCAACGGCACCCATTTTGTTACAAAACCACAGGAAGCCGTTGTTTGGCAACGCGAGTTTTTTGGCTGGCTCGATAAGTGGTTAAAGTAAATACTGAATCAAATCCATAATAAAACGGGAGTTCCTTAAGGGTTACTCCCGTTTTTTTTTATATTTACATCATGTAAATATTTGAAATGCACCGGAACAGGAAACAAATTTATTGGTTTGTAGTAATTCTCACGGTATTCTTTATCGTATTTTGCTCAATATCGTTAGTTAACCATTACCTATTCCGAACCTACGCTCTGGATTTGGGCATGTTTAATCAGGCCTTAAGGAATGTTGCACAACTTCAAAAACCTACATTTACTCTTGGTATAGCAGGAGAGGAAATCCCTTTCCTTGCAACGCACTTCTCTCCAATTATTTTTCTGTTTACTCCCCTAT
>JAGPEQ010000045.1:0-2543 GCA_018056955.1 Bacteroidales bacterium
TTATAACACCTAGGTTGTCGAATAGGGGCTGCATGTATGGCCCTATTTTTTCATCAACATCACCCGGTAAAAAGCCAATATCTTTATTGGAAAGCGCAACAATTGGTCTGGCAAGTAGAATTTGATCAAACTGTTCTTCCTGCTGCAGTGCTGCCGCCAATGCTAGTAGGGTTTTACCAGTTCCTGCTTTTCCGGTAAGAGCAACTAGCTGGATCTCTGGCCTTAAGAGAGCATCGAGGGCAAATGTTTGCTCGGCATTTCTGGGATCAATACCATACGCTCTTACCTTTTCAACCCGATCAAAGGTTTCGGTAGCCTTATCGTAATGGGCTAGTGCGCTCGATTTATTTCCTTTTAAGATAAAGTACTGATTGGCGTAAGGTTTTAGTTTTAAGTCTTTTGCAAAAAGCTTGTCATCCGAATTGTAAAGCCTTTGGATTAGAGCATCGTCAACTTTTTCAATTATCTCAATATCTTTCTTTAGGCTGTCAATGTCTTCAACCTTGTCGTTTAGGTAATCCTGTGCAACAATCCCTAGCGACTTTGCCTTCATTCTAAGGTTGATATCCTTGGTAACAAGTATAACCGGACGCTCAGGATTCAACTTAACCAAATGAATGGTTATAGCTAAAATCCTATTATCGGGGTTGAACTCAGCAAATGATTCTTTCATTTCAGGGGGCATCGGCTTACCGGTTTCAATTCTTAGTTTTCCTAGGTTCTTACCCAGGGGTAAACCCCCGTTGAAAAGTTTTTCGCCAGCAATTTTATCTAGCTCTCTAACAAATTCGCGTGCATGGTAATTGATAAGTTCGTTACCTTTCTTAAACTTATCCAGTTCTTCAAGAACCACTATGGGGATAACAATATCATTGTCCTGGAACTTATACAAACACTGAAAGTCGTGAAGAATTACATTGGTGTCAATCACGAAAATTTTGTTCACTTTACTCTTTGCCATACTTTTGTGTTTTTAAAATTCACCTAAATATATGAAAAACTGATCCAATACAACCATTTGCTCCTTAAATATTTGTTAACCGATAGCTAATAAGCTTTGACAATAAAAAATCACTAAACTTGCACCAAAAAAATTGAAATGACCTACCAAGAAGCTCTCGAGTACATCTACCTACAATTACCTATGTTCCAAAGGATTGGCAAAGCTGCATATAAGGCAGATTTAGGCAACACCCTCAAACTTGATGAGTATTTAGGCCACCCGCATCGAACCTTTAAAACCATTCATATAGCAGGAACAAATGGCAAGGGAAGCACATCGCATATGCTTGCAGCTGTGCTGCAAAAAGCAGGCTACCGCGTTGGACTATACACATCGCCTCATCTCAAAGATTTCCGAGAGCGAGTTAGGGTTAATGGCAAAATGATACCCGAAAATGAGGTAGTCTCTTTTGTTTCCAAGCATAAAGATTTCTTTGACCAAATTAAGCCATCATTTTTTGAAATGACAGTAGCACTAGCATTCGATTACTTCTCTCGAATGAACCTAGACATTGCAGTTATTGAGGTTGGTTTAGGAGGCAGACTCGATTCAACTAATATTATTAACCCAATTCTTAGCGTAATCACAAACATAGCTTTGGATCATACCGATTTGCTTGGCGACACTTTACCAAAAATTGCTGTTGAAAAAGCAGGTATTATAAAACCTAATACACCTGTTGTGATAAGTCAATATCAGCCTGAAATTGAAGAAATCTTTATTGAAAAAGCAAAAAAACAAAATTCACCCATAACTTTTGCTGGCAAGGAAATAACAATAAGCCAACAGTACACGAAATCCAACAAACTACAGTATTTTAAGCTTATTGAAAGCAGTAAAGAATTAAACATAGAGTTAGATTTGTTAGGTATTTACCAGCGCAACAATCTTCCGGGTGTTATTAAGGCAATTGAAATACTCAGAGATAAAAATTTTGCAATACCCGATAGCGCAATTGTCGATGGTCTTAAAAATGTTCAATCGTTAACCGGCCTTATGGGGCGTTGGCAAAAAATTTCTGAAAACCCTCTAATTTATTGCGATACAGGTCATAATACTGATGGAATCCAGTATGTTGTTGACCAAATAAACCGCACTCCACACAATAAATTGCATATGGTTATTGGCGCAGTCGCCGATAAAAATATAAATGGGATGTTAGCACTTCTGCCCAAAAATGCAACCTATTACTTTACCCAGGCCGCAATTCCAAGGGCCTTAAACCATGAAGAATTAATGAAAAAAGCAATGCTACATGGATTAAAGGGGAATTCCTATCCCAATGTTGCTATGGCTTTAACCGAAGCAAAAAAAGCAGCCAATCCAAACGACTTAATTTTTGTTGGTGGGAGCACTTTTGTAGTCGCTGAGGTAGTATAATTATCTATGCTGATTATCAATAAAATCAATGAATTCAAAACATTTTCTTGAATTTTTTTCAAAAAATATTTTGCATATTTCAAACTTTAGCATACCTTTGCATCACATTTCCAACGGGAAATGACCAATAAAAACGTTCAAATATTGGGAGCTTAGCTCA
>JAGPEQ010000045.1:2643-3073 GCA_018056955.1 Bacteroidales bacterium
GCTGGTTCAGAGCATCCCGCCTCGCGGGAGGGTCACAGGCTGAGATAAAATATTGGGAGCTTAGCTCAGCTGGTTCAGAGCATCCCGCCTCGCGGGAGGGTCACAGGCTGAGATAAAATATTGGGAGCTTAGCTCAGCTGGTTCAGAGCATCCCGCCTCGCGGGAGGGTCACAGGCTGAGATAAAATATTGGGAGTTTAGCTCAGCTGGTTCAGAGCATTCCGCCTCGCGGGAGGGTCACAGGCTGAGATAAAATATTGGGAGCTTAGCTCAGCTGGTTCAGAGCACCTGCCTTACAAGCAGGGGGTCACAGGTTCGATCCCTGTAGCTCCCACAAAGCCTTCGACTTTATCGAAGGCTTTTTTTGTATGCACTACACATACATCATTTACTCCAGTTCTACCGACCGTTTCTACATCGGGTCTACCTCC
>JAGPEQ010000045.1:3173-17035 GCA_018056955.1 Bacteroidales bacterium
ACGCACCCCACAGGGGGTTCACCTCCATGGCGAACGATTGGAGGCTGGTTTACCTCGAGCAGTTCGACTCCATACAGCAGGCACGTAAGCGCGAACGCCAGATTAAGGCCTGGAAGAGCCGTAAAAGGGTTGAGGAACTGTGTGGGTTCAGTAAGCCCTGAACCCTACGGTTCAGAGCATCCCGCATCCGGCGGGAGGGTCACAGGTTCGATCCCTGTAGCTCCCACAAAGCCTTCGACTTTATCGAAGGCTTTTTTTGTATGCACTACACATACATCATTTACTCCAGTTCTACCGACCGTTTCTACATCGGGTCTACCTCCGATGAGATTTCCCAACGCATCCGGCGCCACAACGCACCCCACAGGGGGTTCACCTCCATGGCGAACGATTGGAGGCTGGTTTACCTCGAGCAGTTCGACTCCATACAGCAGGCACGTAAGCGCGAACGCCAGATTAAGGCCTGGAAGAGCCGTAAAAGAATGAATTTATTAATTAGGATTTTTGCTTTTTTAAAAATTAAAGAGCCTCAACCACTATTTCAAGTTTTACACCACGGGAGCCCTTTACCAACACCATGGAGTCCTTAATTGGATTCTGCTTCAGATACTCAGCACATTCAGAAGAATTATCAAAATAATAAAACATACCGTTAAAACTTGAAAAGCCCTTACCCACAAGTAAGATTTTATCAAAATTCAAAGCGCTGGCAAGCTCAACAATTTTTTTATGCTCATCGAGACTATATTCCCCTAACTCTAGCATTTCACCTAGAATAGCAACCTTTTTTGATGCATGTAATTTTGCCAAATTTTTTAAGGCATTTTCCATACTAGTTGGATTGGCGTTATATGCATCCATAATAACAGTATTGTTCTGGGTTTTTAAAAGTTGTGATCGATTATTTGAGGGAATATAGCTTTCAATCGCATCTTTTATGGTACCAGGGCCAACTCCAAAATGTCTTCCAACAGCATAAGCTGCCATAACATTCTCCACATTATATTGGCCTACAAGGTTAGTCAGAATAGTTGTGAGTTTACCTCCCTCACTTATTGAAATAGAAAGGAAAGGGCTTTCGGGCTTCTCCACAACTATGAAATCCTCAAAATACTTAGAGTATGGAATAACGTTATTTGCTTTATACTTATTTAAAAGTTCTACAAGAATAGGATTTTGATGGTTGTAAAATATTGCCCTATCTCTCAAGGCTAAAAAGTTATAAAGTTCCCCCTTTGTATTTTTTACACCTTCAAAACCGCCAAAACCACCAAGGTGAGCTTTCCCAATATTGGTAATCAAACCGAAATCAGGTTCAGCAATTCTGCAAAGTTCGCTAATATCACCTGGATGATTTGCACCCATTTCGATAATCGCAAAATCAACATCTGGAGTAATGGATAGTAACGTTAAGGGAACCCCAATGTGGTTATTCAAATTACCAACCGTTGCATAAGTTTTAAATTTTTGAGAAAGGACAGTGTACAATAATTCTTTGGTAGTGGTTTTTCCATTGGAACCTGTTATAGCAAAAATTTGTGCATTGATTTTTTGCCTATGATAATTTGCAAGTTGCTGAAGTGCATTTAAGGCATTCTCCACCAACACACACCCCTTGGTCATGTAATGGGGATTATCAATTACAGCAAGGGCTGCTCCATCCTGCAAAGCATTGGCAGCATAGGCATTCCCATCGTTATTTTCACCCTTTAAAGCAAAAAATATTGAGCCAGCTTTAACCTTTCGGCTATCGATAGTTACGTGATAGGATTTTTCAAATTCTTTATAAATATGTTCAATCATAACAAACCAGTAAAAAAGAAAACCTCATAAAGATATGAGGTTTTCCAAAAATATTGATTTATATTGACTATTTTCCTCCAATTCTCTCACCACGTTTCTTTGCCGATTGAGCACCAACGGCTTCCATTGCGCAACGGAACCCAATATCATTGGTTGATGATGCTTCGTCGAGGAAACGGCGGGTACCTGGGCTTAACCAGTATGCCCTATCCTTCCAAGAACCACCCTTATAAACCCTAACATGGTCGTTAATCAGAGTTGTCATACGCACATTCTTCTGTTGAGTATCGCCCTGATAGTACATCCTGTCGGAGTTTTTCTCTTTCACAGTTTGTCCATCTCTGAAATCAAGCGTTGAGGCAACATCACCATCCTTATAGTTGATATAGTAGGCTTTATTGTAGTTCTGTCGGTTAGCTGCTTCTTCCTCGGTAACTTCACGGTAGGGTATGCGACCTAAACTATCCTTCTTGGAGTAGTTACCGTCTAAATCATATGGGGTTTTGAAAACATTACCACGGAACGGACGAATTTCATCAACATCTTCAAAACTCAAGGGGCGGTAAACGTCAAGCACCCATTCATTAACATTACCAGCCATACAGTATAGGCCGTAATCATTAGGCCAGTATGATTTAACTGGTCCAGGGAATGTGTTCTCGTCGTTCAAATTACCTGCAAGCCCCATATAGTCACCACGACCGCGAACAAAGTTAGCCATCATCTGGCCACGAACTTTTGACTCAGGATTACGCACGTTGTGCCCATTCCAAGGGTAAATACGACGCTCAACCATGCGCTCGTCATAGGTATTACCTACAAGTCCCGATGCGGCAAACTCCCATTCAGCCTCGGTTGGGAGGCGATACTTGGGTAGCAGGATACCATCTTCAAAGCGAACGTGACGTCCTTCGGGTTTTTCAGGGTCAAGGCTGGGTAAAAGCTTCTTAACGCGCGCATCGTACTGGCCCGAAAGGTAAGCCTCAGTGCTAAATGCATCAGCACCTTTTTGAGCCAGGTCAAATTCAATAATGCCCTTATCAACTAAAAGACGCTCATTTACCCTATCGGTACGCCATATACAGTAATCGTTTGCCTGAAGCCAGTTAACTCCTACTACAGGATAATCGTTATAGGCAGGATGCCTGAAGTAGTCGGTTACAAAAGGTTCATTGTAACCAAGGGGCGAACGCCATACAAGAGTATCGGGTAGGGCATTTTTAATTACCTGTGGATAGGTTGAATATACACGTTTAATCCAGTGAACATATTCACGCCAATCTACATTGCTAATTTCGGTTTCGTCCATGTAGAATGATGTAACTGTTACCCTGCGGGGTTTAGCATTCCAGTCGTACATAACATCCTGCTCTACTCGACCCATAGTAAATGTACCACCCTCAATGAACACTAATCCGGGACCAGCCTCGGGTCGCCAGTTTTCAACTACCTCAAAGCCCCCATTATCAGGGCTGTTATACTCCCAGCCAGTTTTTTCGGACGCTCCAGTTCCGCCACCACCACCACCAAATAAACCGCAAGAGTTAAGACCAAAAATTCCGGCTGATGCCAATAATAAGATTCTATACTTTAAGCTCATAGCTGTACGGATTTTCTCATTATAATTAAACTCAAATATATAAATAATATTTTGTAATGCGCCCTAAAAGTTTAAAAAAAAATTAAAATTTTGGACATTTGATGTACCGGTATTTCTTTTTCCCCCTTTTATACTCAAAATTCCACCCTAAGGTTACCTCATGCGATGAGGTTGGTAACCCTCTAAGACCATGTTGCATAATACTGAAATCGTAACTGTAACCAATACGAAACATATAATCGGCATATCCCAAGGTAACAACAAACGAATGGCTATTTAAATTTAAATTTTCCCTGAACCAGAGTCCTGCAACTGCCCAGTTTTTTGAAAGGTAAAAGCCTACGTTTAGCTGATTAAAATTTAGCTGTTGAATATAGATTACGTTTGGAGAAAAAAGCAGAACCTCCTTAAACCTTCTCCACTTATATAGGTTAAAATCGGCACCAATATGGAAAGTATACTTACGGGGAATGTATGCTTTTCCGCCCGAGAAACTGGCCTCAACAGGTTGTAAAAGATGATGCACCGCAAATCCACCATAAAAATTTTCAAAATCACCGGCAACACCAAGCCCTATATCGTAATTCCAGGTTGTATAGCCTACGGCGTCGGAATTTCCAATCACATTACCAGCCGGATCAATCATATCCGGGAAAACCAAACCTGAAAAACTCCGTGTACGAAAAATAGCTGAGGTTTGAAGTCCAAATCGTACGTGTGAGTTATATGTAGGTTGAATTCCGTATGAGTAAATAAGATCGAGAGTGTTCCGGGAGAATGTTCCTTTCCCTTCCACATCGCTCATAATGTTTATACCAAAGCCGCTCCGCCCTGAGGATTGAGAACGATTGTTACGAAACGAGTGTTTCCAGCTTGGGCCAAAATCAATCCTCCTGTCAAAACTTACCCCAAAGGTTGAGTATGGCATATCTATCATGGTCCACTGATTGCGATATATAATGCCTAATCGCATATCCTTTGATGCGCCTGCATACGATGGGTTGAGCATGGTTGGATTAAAAAAAACCTGTGAAAACACAGGATCCTGACCATGTGATTTTTCAAAACATAGGACTAAGCCCAGCAAGTACAATAAAAAAAAACTGTTTTTAGATATCATTTAACTGGTTTGTAATAATAACTAACATTATTCGTTTTTTATTGTTAGAATCAAACGTAAAGGTAAAGTAAAGTTTTGTTTCTTTGCAACACATCAGTCAATTATGAGGGCAGTTTTTTTCATCATATTATTAACAACACAAGCATTGGGGGCTTTTACACAGGAGTTCCACAGAATTCTTGAATGGGTTGAAACCGACAAAAAAAATATCAACTGTTTATGGTTTAATGGCGAAGATTTTCCTGACCCAGCCAGTAAGGTCCCATACTATACCGAATTAATACCAATTCCCGATAGTAAGGAGTACAGAATTGAAATAACACATATAAAATGGGGTAAACTCAATAGAGATTTTGATTCTAGTATTGTTCAAACTGAACCAAATCCAACAACAAAAAGCTTGAGGGTTGGGGCAAACAGGGTTCTGCTTTTTTCAATACCCGCAATGAGGAACAATGCCTCTGGCTCAATTGAGAAACTTGAATCGTTTAGCTTCAGAATTGAGCCCATCAGTTCCCATGAAAAAAATATTGATAAAACGATTCGTACCTCGCTTTCGAACTCGGTTCTTGCTTCAGGTAAATGGGTAAAAGTGGGCGTGCAAAAAAGTGGGATTTATAGGATTTCATTCGAAGATTTACAAAGGTATGGTTTTAGCAACCCAGAAAATATTAGCATTTGGGGAATCGGAGGAAAGTCGTTACCCCTTATGAATGCCCAAAGCAACCTCGATGAGGTAGCTCCAATACCAATACAAATAAGTAAAGGTGCCGACGGCATTTTTAATCAGGGCGACTATATTCTATTCTACGCTCAGGGCCCCGAAACTTTAACGTATAATGAAACATATAGTGCATGGAAATGGGAAAAGCATGGATACACCAAAACCATTTACTACTTTTTAACAACCAGTCAACCTCAAAGCATCATCGGTTTTGCTGACACGCCAACCGAAACCGAAAATTATGCAACAAATGAGTTCGATCAAGTAACAACCTTTGAAAGCAACGATACAAACCTTGTTAAATCGGGCAGGGAATGGTTTGGCGAAATTTTTGACATAAAAACCACCTACAGCTACAATGTATCAACACCACTCCCAGTAAACAACTCCACCTATAAAGTATGGGTAAGAGTAGCGGCACGATCTTCGTCAACCTCAACTTTTACCCTTACAAATAATGGAACACTTGGTAGCATAACTTTAAATTCCGTAATAATTGGCGATGAGCTAGCCAATGTGGTTTCTGTAAACGAAAAAGTATTCTCGGGTAATACTGTTGGACAAAACCTAACATTTGACCTTACCTACAATAAACCCAATTCGGGTTCAGTGGGTTTCCTGGACTTTATATCGATTCAGAGCCGACATGGCTTATCGTATAGTAATGCCCAACTGCCCTTTCAGGATTTTCAATCGGTAGGGGCAGGAAGAATTAGCAGGTTCACAATCAGCAATGCAAACAGCTCCGTTCAGGTTTGGGACATTACTGATATCAATGAGGCCAAAAGGGTTAATATTTCCTACGCCAATGGCACAATAACATTCAAGCAAGCTACCAATACTCTCAAAACCTTTATTGCCTTTGAGCCCGATAAAGCCTACAGTGTTGTAGGGTATGCAAATGTCGATAACCAGAATATTCGCGGGAGTGGCTTCTTCGATTACTTTATAGTTACACATCCAAGTTTTAAAACCTATGCCGAAGAGCTAGTTCAACTCCACCGACAAAGAAGCAACCTCTCAGTTGCTGTTTATACTACCGACCAGGTTTACAATGAGTTTTCGGGTGGTAACCCCGATGTTGCAGCTATTCGCAATATGCTACGTTACTTTTATAAAGCCGCAACTAACGACGACGATAAACCTAAATACCTACTCCTATTCGGCGATGGCTCATTCGATAACCTTTCCAATAGCCAGGTCAATACTAATTTTATTCCCACATACCAGTCGCCTCGCTCAATAAACAGGGTTGAGTCATTTGTATCGGACGATTTCTTTGGATTACTCGATGATAATGAAGGCGAAGCCTCAGGCTATGTAGACATTGGAATTGGTCGGCTACCGGTTAGTTCACCGGAACAAGCCGCCAATTTAATTGCCAAAATTAAGAGTTACATGGAGAATGAAGATATTGACGACTGGCAAAGCAAATTGGTTTTCATAGGCGACGACGAGGATGGTAACGTTCATATGCAGGATGCCAACACGCTGGCAAAGTACATTGAAACCAATTACCCGGCATATAATATCCAAAAAATATTTTTCGATGCTTACCAACAGGAGGTTGTTTCGGGTGGTCAACGCTACCCCGATGTTACCAGTGCCATCAATTCTGCTGTTAACAATGGCGCTTTGCTTTTAAACTATACTGGTCATGGGAATGAAAGGTGGCTTGCCCACGAGAAGGTTTTAATGCTAAACGATGTGTTGGGATGGAAAAACGCTAAACGCCTTCCTCTATTTGTTACAGCAACCTGCGAGTTTAGCCGTTTTGACGATTACCACATGACCTCAACCGGGGAATGGATACTACTTACCCCAAAGGGTGGTGCAATAGCGTTACTCTCTACTACCCGGCTTGTTTACTCAAGCCCAAACTTCACTTTAAACTACAACTTTATACAGCAGCTTTTCAAAACCGATGCCAATGGCAACTATCTCAGGCTTGGTGATTTGGTTCGCATAACCAAAATACTATCGGGAACCGGTTACAATAAACGCAACTTCACCCTATTAGGCGATCCCGCATTGATGCTAAAATACCCTACATACAACATAAAAATCTCATATATTAACGAACGCCCAGCATCAGAGCCAGCTGATACACTAAAGGCACTTAATAAGGTAAACCTTAAAGGGTTTATTGCCGATAACCTTGGCACAACTGTTGAAAATTTCAATGGAACCGTTTCGGTTACCCTATACGATAAGGAGCGCGAAATTACCACCCTGGCTAACGACGGCGGCACTCCGATGACCTTTAAAAGTCGCGATAATATCATATTTAAAGGGAAAGCAACTGTTTCACAGGGTACTTTTAGTATCGATTTTACGGTACCAAAAGATATTAACTTCTCATACGGGAATGGAAAAATAAGTCTTTTTGCAACCGATGGCATGCAGACAGCCCTAGGCGTTCACGATTCAATAGTTGTTGGAGGAATTGGTAACCCTGAAAGCATTGATAGTGAAGGCCCTCAAATTAAAATTTTCCTGAACGATACCAAGTTCACTAACGGTGGTATTTGCAACTCCAACCCTCTGCTACTGGTTTACCTTTCCGATGCGAGTGGCATAAACACAACCGGAGCGGGTATAGGGCATGATCTTACCGCAACATTAACATATCCAGCCGGGCAAAGCGAAACATTCAACCTTAATAATTTTTACAAAGCCAATACCGACGATTACACTCAGGGAATAGCAACCTATCAGTTCTCTGGTCTAACTCCCGGAACTTACACTATAGAGGTAAAGGCCTGGGATGCCTTTAATAATAGCAATACCGGCAAAATAGTTTTCCGGGTAATTGGCGACGACAAACTTGTGGTTGGTAACTTTTACTGTGTTCCAAACCCTGTTAAGGATTACACGCAGTTCTACTTTGAAACAAACACCAATGAAACTGAACTTGATGTAAAGCTGGAAATATTCAACATCAATGGCTCTAAAGTTGCCGAACTCCTTAAAAAAGGGATTTATACCGAAGGTTATAGAATAGGGCCACTTGAATGGAACGGATGTAACTCCAACGGGGAGAAACTTGCAAAGGGAATTTACTTTGCTCGCATTCAAGTTTCATCGGTTCAGGGTGAGCAGGTAGCCACAACAAAATTCGTTGTACTTTAGTTTGATATTAAACAATAAGTATCATATTACACCGTTTACATTTGTTACTGTATAAATGTTATTTTTGCAAACTCATAATTGTTAAGTTGATGATTAAGAAATTTTATGGAATTGCAACAATTCTTTTAGTAGGATTACAGCCTACGGTTAAGGCTCAGTTCGATAGCACCATATCGCTATCGGGTGGTTTAAATGCATTGCGCATTGCTGTACCATTCCTAACCATAGCACCCGATTCACGGAGTGCAGCCCTTGGCGATGCCGGAGTGGCATCGGTACCCGATGTAAACTCGCAACACTGGAACCCTGCTAAGTTTCCATTTATTGAAGGTAAAAAGTGGGGCATGGGATTTTCCTACACCCCATGGCTCAGAAACTTGGTTAACGATATCAACCTTACCCATTTAACCGGTTATTACCAGTTTGATAAGATGCAATCCATTAGCGGATCGTTGCTTTACTTCTCAATGGGTGAAATCACCTTCAGGGATAACAATAACAACTACATCCAGGCCTTTAACCCTAACGAGTTTGCAATCGATTTTGCATACTCGCGTAAGTTTTCCGACCATATTGCCGGTGCAATGGCTTTCCGTTACATCCGTTCCGATTTAACCGGTAATTTTACTACCACAGGCACTGGCAGCGGTAAACCCGGTACCTCGTTTGCAGCCGATTTGGCAGTATACTACCAGAACACTATTAACCTTGCCGGGAAAAGTGGCGAAATGGCAATTGGTGGTAATATCTCCAATATTGGAACAAAACTATCGTACAATGAGGATCCACAAAAGGAGTTTATACCCATTAACCTAAGGGTTGGTGGAAGGTTATCGCTTAACATCGACCAATACAATGGCTTTTCGTATCTACTGGATTTAAACAAGCTGCTAGTTCCTACTCCACCTGTTTACAACAGCCAGGATGAGATTGTAAGCGGAATGGATCCAAACGTATCGGTTGTGCAGGGTATGATTCAATCGTTTTACGACGCCCCAGGTGGTTTCAAGGAGGAAATGCAGGAAATATACATTGCCACTGGGGTTGAGTACTGGTACGCAAGACAGTTTGCCATTAGGGCAGGATACTTCCATGAGAGCCAAAATAAGGGGAACCGTAAGTATATCACACTTGGGGCTGGATTGCGTTACAATGTTTTTAATATCGATTTCTCGTACCTAATCCCAACCGGTGGGTTCAATAGCCCTATGGCCAATACCCTTCGCTTTTCAATCTCTTTTGAATTTGAACCTGCAAGAACAAGAACAAATAGGAATAAGTAATGGATTTTAGGATAGGTTTTGGCTACGATATTCATCAGCTGCAGCAAGGGCTCCCCTTTTGGCTAGGTGGAGTTCAAATTGAACACACCAAGGGCTCATTAGGTCACTCCGATGGCGATGCCCTTATCCATGCCATTTGCGATGCCATGCTGGGTGCAGCCAACCTGGGCGATATAGGTGTCCATTTCCCCGATACCGATCCCTCTTTAAAGGGTATCGATAGTAAAATACTTTTACGGAAAACAATGGATATAATTGCCCAAATAGGTTACACCATTGGAAACATCGACTCAACCATCTGCCTACAACGCCCAAAGGTAAAGGATTATATACCCAAAATGCAGGCTGAACTTGCCAAAGCATTAGATGTTGAGCCACAGCAAATTTCAATAAAAGCTACTACTACCGAGAAACTTGGTTTTGTTGGACGCGAGGAAGGCGTAACGGCCTATGCCGTAGTTCTTCTGAGAAAGAATTAGCTGTATGGAGGTAGGAAACGATATTCTTCCAAAAACTTTGGTACTAGGCGCCAGTCAAAAACCTGAGCGTTACTCGTACCTAGCCATACGAAGCCTTAGGAAACATGGTATTGAGGTAGTAGCAATCGGTGCACGTAAAGGGATGGTTGATGATATTGAGATTCATACCGAACTACAGGATATACCAGATATTCACACCATAACACTATATCTCAGCGCACGTAATCAGGCTCCATACTACAACTATATCATCAACCTCAAACCCAAACGTCTGATTTTTAACCCGGGAACTGAAAACCCTGAGCTGGAAAAACTTGCCCGAGAACATGGAATTGACGTGGTGGAGGGGTGCACCCTTGTAATGCTAAGTAACGGAACATACTACGAATGGTAAAAGTTATACAGAACGAGTCCGATTTAAGTAAGGCCCTGAGCGAGCCTGCCAGTGCTATCTACTTTAACTCACAGGCATGCGGGGTTTGCCATGTTATGCTGCCCCAACTCGAGCAAATAGTTGGTAGTGAATTCCCCAAGATGCACATTTACGTGGTAAATGCTAGCGAAACTCCTGAGATATGCGGAAAATTCTCAGTATTTACCTTTCCAACCGTGTTAATATTTTTTGAAGGGAAAGAATCGTTGCGTATGGCAAGGAATATCAACCTGGCCACTTTCAGGCAAGCCGTAGCTCGCCCCTACTCCATCCTCTTCGACTAGGGACGATCGAATGTTGCGCTAACAAATGGGTCGTTTACCTGCCCTGAAACACTATACTCCCAGTCAATTGTTTGGCTGTACCTGTGCCAAACACCCCTGCCAGTTATAAAGTATAGATCGCTATTGGTGCTTAGCACCGTAAAAACGGTATCCTTAAGCTGAACATAGGTTTCAACGTCAAGCCCAAGGTTGTAAAGGTTATAAATCACGTAGGTTGAGCTATCGAGTTGGGTGTAGCGGTCAACACTCACGTTATACGACCTGAATTTGGTTCCCTGGTAATTCTCCCGGCACCGCCAAACCCCGGTAATCCCCTCCTCTTTTTCGTATTTGTCGCATGATGAACCAGATAGCAATACAAAAGTTGCTATGAACAATAACAGTTGGGCAGTCCTTTTCATATCTCAAGTATTTAAGTGATGAAGGGCATTAGCCCTTCACCACCTTATCAATTAAACTATCGTCGGCAATATTAGGAAGCGTAACCTTGAGCAGAGGGGTGCGTTCCATCTCGCGCTTAATGGCAAGCATTGCGCCGCTGTTACGCGCCCAACTCCTACGGGCAATGCCATTGTTCACATCCCAGTGGAGCATCATGTGGAGGCGTCTATCGGCAGCATCGGAGCCATCGAGAGTGAGGCCAAAGCCGCCGTTTATTACCTCGCCCCAGCCAACACCACCTCCGTTGTGAATTGATACCCAGGTGGCACCACGGAAAGCATCACCAATTACGTTGTGGATAGCCATATCGGCAGTGAAGCGTGAGCCATCGTAGATGTTTGATGTTTCGCGGTATGGCGAGTCAGTTCCCGATACATCGTGGTGGTCGCGACCCAGCACTACCGGGGCTGAAATGCGCCCGTCGCGGATTGCCTTGTTAAAGGCAGCAGCAATCTTAATTCGGCCTTCAGCATCGGCGTAAAGGATTCGGGCCTGTGATCCAACCACCAGGTTGTTCTTACCAGCCTCGCGTATCCAGTGAATGTTATCCTGTAGCTGCCCCATGATTTCGGCAGGAGCATTCTTGGCTATCTCCTCAAGTACCTCAAGTGCTATAGCATCGGTGGTGGCCAAATCCTTAGGATCGGACGAGGTGCAAACCCAGCGGAATGGGCCAAAGCCGTAGTCAAAGAACATGGGCCCCATTATGTCCTGAACATACGACGGGTACCTAAAATCGCCGTTAGGTTTAAGGATATCGGCACCGGCGCGGCTACTCTCCAGTAGGAATGCATTGCCATAGTCGAAAAAGTACATGCCACGCTCTGTCATCTTATTAATAGCATTTACATGCCTGCGAAGACTCTCGTAAACCTTTTCCTTGAAAAGTTCTGGCTGTTCAGCCATCATCCTGTTAGCCTCCTCAAAGCTAAGGCCTACAGGGTAGTACCCTCCAGAAAATGGGTTATGGAGTGAGGTTTGGTCGCTCCCCAAATCAACATGGATATTCTCCTCAACCAACCGTTCCCAAAGGTCAACAATATTCCCATGGTAGGCCAGCGATACCGCTTCCTTGTTGGCAGAGGCCTCACGAATTCTGGGAATTAGCTCGTCAAGGCTGGAGTAAACCTCATCCACCCACTTTTGTCCATGGCGAACCTCAACAGCCTTGGGGTTAATCTCGGCAATAACGCCAACCATTCCTGCAACCACGGCAGCCTTGGGCTGAGCACCCGACATTCCACCAAGACCTGATGATACAAATATTTTACCCCGCAAATCGGTTTCGCCCGGTTTCATCTGTTTACGACCGGCGTTCATCACGGTAATGGTTGTTCCATGCACAATTCCTTGAGGGCCAATATACATGAATGAACCGGCTGTCATCTGCCCGTATTGGGTCACGCCAAGTGCGTTGTAACGCTCCCAGTCGTCCTTACTGGAGTAGTTGGGAATCATCATTCCATTGGTAACCACCACGCGGGGTGCATCGGGGTGCGATGGGAAAAGCCCCATGGGGTGGCCTGAGTAAAGAACAAGGGTTTGCTCATCGGTCATCTCGGCCAGGTACTTCATGGTTAAGCGGTACTGCGCCCAGTTCTGGAACACAGCCCCATTCCCGCCGTAGGTTATAAGCTCATGCGGATGCTGCGCCACAGCATAATCCAGGTTATTACTTAGCATTAGCATGATAGATGCAGCCTGAACCGATTTATGCGGAAAATCGTTAATGGATCGTGCATAAATCTTATAATCGGGCCGGAAACGGTACATGTAGATACGACCGTACTCCTCCAGCTCACGAGCAAACTCCTCGGCCAGAACAGCATGATGCTTTGGCGGAAAATACCTAAGGGCATTCTTAACCGCTAACTTCTTCTCCTCAAGGGTAAGAATCTTTTTGCGCTTAGGCGCATGGTTAACCGAGGGATCCCATGGCTTGGGTGCTGGAAGCTCATCGGGGATCCCCTGCAGTATATCCTTACGGAACTCTTCAAGTGTCATAGTTACATTTTTTTACTCTTACCGCAAAGGTAGGAATTTTAAAACGATTTCAGGCGAGGGAGGTGGGGAAAGATTATTAAGATGTAAAAGGAGTTAGAGGAAGTTAGAGGAAGTTAGAGAAGTTAAAAGAATTGGATGGTATGAACCGGAATTATTCGGAATTATTCGGAATGGGAGGGAATCAGTTGTAACAGGGCGGAATTGCTGTATTAAAAAACACTAACCTTTAATTCATTGATGTAAACAAATATTTTTTATAAATTGCATTACTTCAGTAATACTTTGCCTATTGCAATAGCTTAAAGTTCCAAATACAACGATACTGAATACAACCCAAAATTATCACTTTTCAAAATGATATAGATAAAAAAAGATATGAACACAATTACAATAACCGACTGCGAAGGCAACGTTTTGTATAGTCTTGAGCAGTGTGAGATGTTCCCCAATTACACTGCAGTACTAAAAGATGCAATTGCACAGGGTAAAGACCTAACGGGATTGTGCATTAAAAACCAAAACATAAGTAATGTAGTATTCCAAGGAACCACGCTTTACA
>JAGPEQ010000045.1:17135-19858 GCA_018056955.1 Bacteroidales bacterium
TGTGAGATGTTCCCCAATTACACTGCAGTACTAAAAGATGCAATTGCACAGGGTAAAGACCTAACGGGATTGTGCATTAAAAACCAAAACATAAGTAATGTAGTATTCCAAGGAACCACGCTTTACAATGCGGTGTTCGAGAATTGTAACTTTCATAAGGTCGAGTTCATTGAATGCCAAGCCGATTCCGTTTGGTTCAATGGGTGCAACCTTGATGGGCTTAAAGTCAAAAAGACAAACCTTTCCAATGCCCATATTCAGAAGTGTAGTATTAGCAAGGCACACTTTACCAGGTCAAATCTTAACGACTCTTCAATATTTGATAGTAATTTACACCTTGCCGTTTTCCTTAAGACACAACTCAATAATGTTAGGTTTTATGATTGTAACCTAGAAAAAGCAGAGTTTGAAGGGTGTTCACTGGCTAAAGCAGGATTTTACAATTTATCTCCAACCTACCAATGGATTAACGATGTCCTTTTCTCAAACTGCATTTTGAATGACTGTGACCTGAGTTCGCTGAAATCCCTCTCGATGCTTTACATTCGGGAAAGCAATATTGAAGATGCAGAACTTAAGGATCAAAACTTTACCAGGGTTATCAATACTTACACTAAAGTGCTGTATGCTATTGAATCCGATACGGTTTGGTGGGAAGACTTTAGAGGAAACTTTGAGCAGTTTAAAGATATGGTTGAGAACGACACAATGGAAAACGGAACTAAATATTACCTTGATGACTTTTTGTATGACGAGTTAAGCAAGGTTGTGTATTACCTGGAGCAGTGGCATAATGAACAAACAATTATTGCTCAAAATACGCTAAGCATCAATAAATGCGAATAGCAATTGCACTAAACACGATTGGTTCAGATTGTATCGTTTGCATATTGGTCATACCCTTTGCTACACCGCATAAAGTGCTACAGACATGTTAATATGTTCTTTGCATCCAACGCATTAAAAATACATCATACACGCTATAGCTTGATCCCGTTGAGCTAACGCTTTCAAGTATCATTTCTTTCTCAAGGAGGGCATCGAGCATCCTATGAATGGACGAGGGTGTACCCAGCTGATGCTTGACAAGGAATTCCTTGCTATATATTTGTGATACTGATTCCTCCTTTGCCAGGGCAAGTAGAAACTCCCATTGCTTACTGGTGATTAAATTTCTAAACTGAAGGTATATGGGCTCATTCTCCCTAAGCAACGCTAAACACTCTGCCTTCACGGCATCCAAGTTAATTTTTCTCAACGAATATAGCCTATTGCAAAGACTCTGCGTGTAAAATGTATAGCCCTTTGTCCATTCCAGCACGTAATCGATGCTTTCATCATCTATAGCTCTTCCCCCTTGTTCAAATTTTTCACGAATGAAATTTCTGTACGTTACCCTTTCAATAGCATCAAGGTTGATGAAACGGGTACTGGAGTAGAAAGGTCTATTGGCATTGGCAAAAATATCCATAAGGGTATGCCTTCGACTACCACTAAAAATAAAACAAAGCCGGTTAAATTGTTGAATATACGTACGGAGTATAGCCTCCACATTTTTCTCGGGGTAATGAGCAATTTGCTGAAACTCGTCAATGGCAACCACAACAGGATGAGGTTGTTCATTTATAAAAGCAAGCAATTGCTGGAGCGTGTATTCCTTATCGCTCTCGGATTGGTAATTAAACTGCACTTGCGGTGCGCCAGTGATGGCATCGAACGAGAATACTGGTCGTAAGCCCTTAAGCAGTTTTAGGAAACGCTTTCCCACAGGGGTTCTCTCGGGAAACTTATTGATAATTGCAGTGGTAAGCAGTTTAATGAAATCAGAGAGATTGCGTGAGGAGTAAATATCCACGTAAACAGTTCCGTAATCACCCATTTCGCCAAGCATCTCAAAAAAGCGTAAAATTAGCCCTGTTTTCCCCAATCTGCGTGGCGATATCAAAGTTGTATTCACATTACCCCTTACATTCCTCAGCAGGACATTCAACTCATTTTCACGATTGCAAAAATACTCCTTTGAGATATAACTATTAACCAAGAAGGGATTTATATCCTTTACCCTAGCCATTTTACCATTTATTTTATGCTAATATATGTAGAAAAACACATTTCGCAAAATATATAACGCATTTTGTATAACGCATATTGCGAAATTGATGTATTTAATAATCAAAGTTTATGGGTTAACCAAACTTATTCAATCCACGCACCCGCGCGGGGTGCGACTAATAGTTTAGCGGCTCTGGCGCCGTAGTCCCCTAACTTGTCAAACCCTTTCATTACTCTAGTTTTCCAATGTATTTTTCCTTGTAAAATATGTTATCATAGTCGGGATTGTCCTTAGGGCTGTCATGCAACGGCTTTTCTCCAACCTTTTGCTTCCAATACTTTTCGGGTATGCGGTCAAGGTAAGCAACACAAGTTCGGTTTTTAATGTAATAGATGCACGTTTCGCAAAGCCTTTCGGGGCGTTCGATTTCGTCGTTAAATGTTCTAATTTTTTTCTTGGCTCTATTTTTTTAGGTAAGGATTGTCTAATTTAAGTAACATTTCTACAATTTCAATCATTTCTATTGTTAATTGCATATGCTTAGCCGAACTTGCAAAAAACACTCGGTTAAGATTGTATCTTTGACATACTGGTCACAACATTTCAACCAATTTTTTGTAGGTTTGTGGTGATGTGAATTGCTTTGGCTTCGCCGAGCTCGCAAAAAAAG
>JAGPEQ010000046.1 GCA_018056955.1 Bacteroidales bacterium
ATAGCTGGGTAACCCACAAATAACCTTGTCGCCAGGGTTAACAAATATTTTTGGAATAAGGTCAAGCGCCTGTTGCGATGCGGTGGAGATTATCAGGTTGTTTATATTGATGTTCAGCCCTTCTTTCCTATACTTTTCAACCAGAATCTCCCGAAGCCTTTTATCGCCTTCGGTTTCGCTATACTGAAGGGCGCGAGCGCTATCGGTATCTAATACCTCTACTACTACCTGTTTTAGCTGCTCAACCGGAAAGCTCTCAGGCGAAGGAAGACCTCCGGCAAAAGAGATAAGTTCAGGACGTTGAGTCATTTTTAGCAATTCCCTTATCACTGATCGCTTCATCCTTTTAGCGCTTGCCGATAGAATTTGATCTAGGTCGTTAATCATGGCGTTTTTCTTATAATATGTTATTAAACCAAGGCTATTACAAAATATCTATTACTAAATATTGCTGCTAAGTTAAAAAATGTAATTAGATATTTCAAAATTTTTAGACCGAGATTGTTCAGTTTACATACAAAAAATTAAATAACTTGTTTCTATTGGCTTATAGATGTAATCCCGACTCTAAAAACGTTACTGCGTTCATTATATTAATAGTTGAATTTGTTAATTGATGATGCTTCGCTTTTGCTTTTCACTTTTCACTATTCCTCTAACTTCCTCTAACTTCTTCTAACTTCTTCAAATTCTAACTCCATCATATTCTGTTTATTCCGACTCATTCCGGTTCATTCCTCTAAAATTAGCCTTGTTTAGTTCATGATGTTTGAGTTAAATAAAAAAGTCCCCAATAGGGACTAATTTTTATTGAGCAATATATTTATTAACTTTTCTACCGGGCTCCGCATTCCGCCACCACCATCTTGCAGGAGGTCATGTAACCCATTTGGCAAGCCTTACGAAAATCGGCGCAGGCTTTTTGGTTTTCATTCAGCTTAAGCAGGCTCATGCCCCTGTTGTAGTAGGGTAGTGGAGATGTTGGATCGAGGTCGATAGCGGTTGTGTAATCGGTAACGGCATCGATATAGTAGCCAAGCCTGAAGTTAACAAGCCCTCGGAAGTTGTAGGCATTAAAATTGCGCGGATCCAGTTCCACTACTTTGTTGTAGTCGGCAAGCGATTCTGCAAACTGTTCAATCTTAAAATGGGCCGAAGCCTTATTAAGCAGGATTTGAACCTTGAGCGACGTGTTAGGGTTTTGGCCGAGGGCGCTTTCAAAGTCCTCAATAGCTTTATCGTGGTAACCGTTTAAGTTCTGAATAATACCCCTACGAAACAGGAAATCGGGATTGTTAGGGTATGCCTCAAGCGCAATGGCAATCCATCGTTGAGCCTCCTTGTAATCCTCGAGCAGAGTATTTGCCCTGATAATACCATTTAAAGCTAGGGAGTCGTTAGGCGATACGTTGAGCGCATTCTTAAATTCAGCAAGGGCGCCCTTGAAATCCTTTTCCTTAATTTTTTGATTGCCGTTGGCAATAAGATCGCTAATGTTGGATTGGGCAACAGCAAAAAGCGAAATTGTTGCAGCTATTATAAGGGTTAAGCAATACTTGAACATGTTTGTATAGAATAATGATGTTTTAAAAATACAATCTTTTTGTTAAAGTTCAAAAATTATTCCACGGAGAAAGAATTGTCAAACCTTACCCGGTTAAGCAGGGCACGGCCAAGCGTGACCTCGTCGGTATACTCAAGCTCATTGCCAAAAGCCACACCTCGGGCAAGGGTGGAAACCATTACCGGGAAATTTTTAATCTTTTTGTAGATGAAGAAGTTGGTGGTATCGCCTTCGGTTGTGGCGCTTAAAGCCATTATCACCTCATTTACCTCGCTGGTCGACAGCCTTTCAACCAAGCTGTTAATGGTTAAATCGTTTGGGCCAATTCCCTCCATGGGGTTTATTACTCCACCCAGCACGTGGTAAACACCTTTGTACTGCATGGTATTTTCAATGCTCATCACATCCTTTATGGTTTCAACCACACAAATGGTTGTTTTATCGCGCGATGGCGATGAACATATTGAACAGATATCGGTATCGGAAATATTGTGACAAACGGAGCAGAAATGGATATTTGTTTTCATTTCGCCAATAGCAGTTAGGAATTGCTCAACATCGGCTTGGGGCTGCCTAAGTAAATGAAGGGCTAACCTTAGCGCAGTTCTATTCCCTATCCCGGGGAGTTTAGCCAATTCCTCAACAGCTCTCTCCAGCAGTTTTGATGGGTATGTATGGGTTTGCATGTTAATGTCGTTTGTTTGGCAAATCTAGTTAATAAGAGTAGATTATTGCGATGATACATTAAACGATTTTCGCTCAAATAGGTTTGCAGCCTTGCTTAGTTTTTGTAATGTGTAGATTTTTTCATACACTTGTTGGCTCAAATTTATTGCCGTATGTCAACAAGCCTGATTATTGCTGTAATCATTGGATATTTCGTTACTCTCTTTGTGATTTCCTATTTCACTTCGCGCAATTCCAATAACGATACTTTTTTTATTGGTAACCGTAAATCACCCTGGTATTTGGTATCCATTGCCATGATAGGAACCTCCATATCTGGTGTTACCTTCATTTCGGTTCCAGGATGGGTTTTAACCAGCCAATTTTCATACATGCAAATGGTGTTGGGCTACCTGCTGGGGTATTTTGTTGTGGCAAACGTGCTCTTACCCCTCTACTACCGGTTAAACCTAAAATCGATATACACCTATTTGGATGCACGCTTTGGTTTTTACTCCTACAAAACCGGGGCATTCCTCTTCTTGGTTTCAAGAGTTATTGGGTCTGCATTCAGGCTTTTCATCGTATCGAATGTATTGCAGCTCTCAATCTTTAATGCTTTGGGCGTTCCTTTCTGGGTTACAGTGTCCATAACGGTTTTACTGATTTGGCTCTACACGCGCAAAGGCGGTGTGCGCACGGTGCTATGGACCGATTCATTTCAAGCCATTGCAATGTTAACAGCCGTTTCGCTTTGTGTTTACTATATTTCAAGCGATTTAAATCTCAGCCTCCCAGGCATTGTAAAGGCGGTAAGCAGCAGTCCGCTTTCCAGGGTCTGGTTTTTCGACGATCCGAACCAGCGCTTCTACTTCTGGAAACAGTTTCTTGGTGGCGCATTTATAACCATTGTAATGACTGGGCTTGACCAGGACATGATGCAGAAAAACCTTAGCTGCCGGAACTACAAAGATGCCCGCAAAAACATGTACTGGTATGGTTTTGCATTTCTACCGGTAAACCTACTTTTTCTATCGCTTGGTGTGCTTTTGCACACTTTCGCTGTACAGAAAGGCATACCTCTTCCTGCATTGTCCGACGATTTGTTCCCTACCCTGGCCACTCAGGGATACCTGCCACAAATAGTTGGTGTTTTGTTCTTCCTAGGGTTAATTGCTGCCGCATACTCCAGCGCCGACTCAGCCTTAACCGCTTTAACCACATCGTTTACCATTGATGTCCTTAATACCAAAGGTATGGACGAGGATAGATTACGAAGGGTTAGGCAGTGGGTGCATGTTTTTATATCAATACTGATGATACTTGTTATCATTGTTTTTAATGCATTCAACGACCGCTCAGTGATTGATGCCATTTTTACTATAGCCGGATATACCTATGGTCCTCTACTTGGGCTGTACGCGTTTGGTCTGTTTACTCGTTTTCAGGTGAACGATAAGCTTGTACCATTTATTGCGGTTTTCTCCCCATTGGCTTGCTATCTCCTGAATAAGTACTCTATCCTTTTGTTTAATGGATACAAATTTGGGTTTGAACTTTTAATTGTGAATGGGGCAATTGTTTTTCTCCTATTGCTCATTACCCGTAAACGCGGAGTTCTTGTACAAAAGGTTTAGAGTTTAAAAATAAGGTGTTTTAATTTCGCTTAGTTACGGATGCTTGTCATGTTGAGTCCCGAAATATCAGGATTGAATCCTGCGTCATATCTATCTGTACTCTGTGTTCGCCGAAGCATCTCTTTGTCCTCTTTCTTTTATCCCCTTTGATGAGATCCCTCCTGGTCCTCGGGATGACAAATGGAATTGTTCGTGAAACTATTGTCATGTTGAGCGCAAGCGAAACATCTCATAGTGTCGTTGAGAGATCCTTCGCTACGCTCAGGATGACGAATGAAGTAATTGCATATATTAACAAACGATATATTTTTGTGAGTTTTTAATTCGAGTAATTCTTATTGTTTTAAAATATTTTGGAATTGTATAAATAAATATCTTTCAAAATAATTAAATCTTGTTTTAATAATTGTTTAATAATCAATTTACTAAATCTTTTTTTATTATGAAATTTAAATGTTTTTATTTCGGGTTATTTATTATCCCCTCATTAACCCTAAATGCTCAAGAATCCATGTTTTTACAGAAGAATCATTCCGTTAGCATGGAGGTGCTTGGTTTAACCTATAATTACGAGAGCCCTATTGCTAAAAGGGTTACTTTGATTGGTAGATTGGGGATGCAAGGAGGTGCGGGTTACAGCAGCTCATTGGGTTCATACTATGCAATAAGCCCCGCAATTAGTTTTGAAACACGTTTCTACTACAATATTTTAAAGAGGGAAAGTAGTGGTAAGAATATTAAAGGAAACTCTGCTAATTTTTTATCGCTTAGCACATGGTACATTTCTAATCCGGTAATAGAACATAAATCTTCAGGTGCCGATTTTTTTGCAGTTACCCCACAGTGGGGAGTAAGAAGAGTTTATTGGAAACACTTTATGCTAGAGGCAGGGGCGGGGATTAGCTATTTTTTCAACTTAGAAGGCGATAGCAAAACAAATTTAATGTTAAACTTGAGATTAGGTTATATGTTTTAATGTTTCCAGTATTAGTTCATATAATATACTAACATTTTGATATGGATGAATTCATGAAAACACTTTCATTCATTATAGGGCTAATTTTTGTTAGTGTAAGTGCCAAAGGGCAAGAACTTTATCAAAAATCATGGCTGATTGATGTAGGCTTAGGATCTCCAATGTTAAAAAAAGGAGAAACAAACCCTGTTCAAGCAAGAATATCAGTTGGATACGAAATTCAGTTCACTGAATCTGGATTATTGGGTCTTGCCATGCGTGGGGGTTATGCCATAACTGCAAGTCATGCATATAATATCAATGAAACAGGTTTGCCCAGTACTGACCATGAATTACTTTATAGTTATACCGGAAATAGTTTTTTTGCAGCGGTGTCTCCGATGCTAATATTTGAACAGTATGATAGCAACGTGGACAGGATATTTGCTGAATTAGAGTTGGGGTTGGCAAGCCATGGTGTAAATATTAAATTTTACGAACCTAATCCAGTTACCAGTTCTAACTGGGTTTATTTTAAAGGTTTTTTTGCACTTAAAATTGGATTAAGAGTAGCTTGGGAAAAAAACAGTAAAAGTAGAGCTATGTCAATATGGGGAGCCTTGCACAATCAGAGTCCTATAGATGCAATTGACAAGTCAATTCCTGTCGAATGGCCATATAAGTTTAATGAGGATTTGAACTCACAGTGGCAAGTAGGGATTTCGGTTTATTTGTAGTATTAATTAAAAGCAAAAGAGGCTGTTCTTAACAGCCTCTTTTATTTCATAAAATATACTTCATTATAATTCCTTGTTCACACCTCTTACCTCGGTTTGTTTGGCGTGGCCATAAATTTCCTCAAGTATTTTTTCGTAACGTTCGTACAGAACCTTACGTTTTAGCTTAAGGGTTGGAGATAGCTCGCCGGTTTGTGGTGTCCATTGCTCTGCTACTAAGCGGTAACGTTTAATTTGTTCATAATCGCTGAGCTGTTTATTAACGGTAGTAATTTCCTTTTGGTACCTTGCAATAACCTCAGGAATGGTAATCAGTTCCTCGTTGTTTTCAAAATGTATTTTATGTCGGCTGCACCAGTCGTGCAGGAAGCTGAAGTTTGGCGAAATTAATGCACTTACAAACTTTTCGTTTTCCCCTACTATCATACATTGCTCAATGAAGAACGATTCTTTCAGTTTATTCTCAATTAGTTGTGGTGCAACGTACTTCCCGTTTGAGAGTTTAAAGATTTCCTTTTTCCTATCGGTTATTGTTAGGAACTTACCATCGTCCAAATGGCCTATATCGCCGGTGTGGAACCAGCCCTCCTCGTCAATAGCCATTTGGGTTAAATCGGGGGCCTTATAGTAGCCTTTCATCAGGCTGGAGCCCTGCATTAATATTTCGCCGTCGTCGGCTATTTTTACCATTACATTAGGCACTACAGGGCCTACTGAACCTATCCTAATGTTGCCGGGTGAAGCAGGGTGGTTAACTGCAATTACAGGCGAGGTTTCGGTAAGTCCATATCCCTCAAAAACAGGAATGCCAGCAGCCCAGAATACCCTCATGAGTCGGGGTTGAAGAGCAGCTCCTCCACTAATGATAAGCTTGAGCCTTCCACCAAGTGCCTTTTGCCACTTTGAAAAGATTAACTTGCGGGCAAGGTTAAGCCTAATCCGGTAGTACCAGCTATTGCGTACCTCGTTATACTTGTAGCCAAGGTTAACTGCCCAAAAGAAAATCTGTTTCTTTAGCCCTGTTAAATCCTTTCCAACCGCAATTATCTTGTCGAATGTTTTCTCAAGCATGCGGGGAACAGTCATGAAAATATGGGGTTTAACTTCTTTAATTACATCGCCAATGGTGGCAAGGTTATCGGCATAGTAAATGCTTACCCCTATGCTTTGGTAGTAATAGTTCACCATGCGTTCAAATACATGGCTTAATGGAAGAAAGCTTACGGCAATGTCGCCGTTTTCAAGGGGGAATAGTTCTTTACAGGCTTCAACATTACTAAGGAAGTTGGAGTGTGAAAGCATTACCCCTTTTGAAACGCCTGTTGTGCCCGAAGTGTAAATAATTGTAGCAATATCATCGGGTTGAACCGATGCTTTTATCTTGAAAAGCTCCTCAACCCATTCATGTGCAGTCTGTTTGCCGCGCTCCAGCACTTCGTTCCAGCTGCGGATATCGCCATTTTCTACTGTTGAGAATATCCCAATAAAATTCTCGAGGTCGGCGGTAAGGGGTTGAAGCTTTTGGTACAAGGCCTTATCGCCTACAAAAATGGCTCTTACCTCTGCATGCTTTAGAATGTATTTGTACTCATCGGTGCTGATTGTTGGGTAAATGGGCACATGAACCATTCCGGCCTGGGTAATACCCATGTCAACAATATTCCATTCAGGCCGATTGCCGCTGATGTTAGCAACCTTATCGCCAGGCCTAAGTCCCATGGACAGCAATCCATAGCTGAGGTTGTGAGCCATTTGAGAGTATCGCTCAATGGTGTACTCATCCCAAACCCCATTTTTCTTAACAGCAATTACTGTTCTGTTCTCAAAGGTGTCCTTGCCTGCTTCAAGAATGTCAAAAGTTCTTTTAATTTCCATGCTTTATCAGATAAAGTTTTACTTATTTGAACTATTTGCTCAGAAAAAGGTTAATTTAGTCCCGGCGACAAATATAAACTAATTTCTATGAAACAAGTATCCTTTTGTTTAATCGTTTGTTTAATTTCCGTAAACGTTTTCGGACAGGACAAGCACGCCTACACCCTCTTCAATGGGAAAGGGGAAAAGGTTGTTTACCAGAGTGTTGTAAGTGCGGTAAAAAATTCTGACTTATTGTTATTTGGAGAGCTGCACGACAACCCTATAGCGCATTGGCTTGAGCTGGAATTAACGGTTGATGTTTTTGATGCCACAAAAGGGAATATAATACTGGGTGCAGAGATGTTTGAAGCAGATAATCAACTTATTCTGGATGAGTATCTTGGTGGCTTAATTAGCCAGCAACGGTTCGAAGCCGAAGTTCGCTTGTGGCCCAACTATAAAACTGACTATAAGCCACTGGTTGAATTTGCTAAAAGCAAAGGTTTAAAATTTATTGCCACAAATATTCCGCGCCGCTATGCTGCTATGGTTTCGGCAGGTGGTTTTGATACGCTACAATCTCTATCGGAAATGGCAAAATCGTTCATTGCCCCTTTGCCAGTAGAGTATGACCCAAACCTGGGATGCTATAAGGGAATGCTCAGTATGATGGGAATGCCCGGTAAAGGGAAATCGAACCCTGAATATTTCCCAATGGCACAGGCCATTAAGGATGCAACTATGGCATATAATATAACCCGAAACACTAGTAGCGGTAAGGTTTTTCTACATTTTCATGGTTCTTACCACTCTAACAACTACGAGGGAATATACTGGTATGTAAAGCGAAAAATGCCGAACCTGAAAATTGTGACAATTGCAACTGTAACCCAGGATGATGTCAATGCTTTGGCAAAGGAAAATATGGGCATTGCCGATTTTATCATAGTTGTACCCGAACGAATGACCCGAACATACTAATCCCTTACCTGAGCAGGAAGTTTTCAACACAAACTAACCCTAAAATAGCTGTAATAACTACAATTATCAGCAGGGTTGTTACTCTGTTCAGCAGGTTGTTCTCGTATTCAGAGTATCGATCCAGATTAGTTCTCATGGCTATAGTTTCTTTTACTTATACTACAACCATGAGGGGTTTTACCCTAACCGGCTATTCAGCCTTAATGTAAATAGTATCAATCCTAATTTGAGGATTACCAGTGGGATTGTAAAAGTACATTAGGTGAGTTTTCGGCACTTTGGGTGTTATGGTTATTGTTGTGTCGTGAGTAACCAATTGTTGGGTACATGGTTCACCATGATTCTCGTATGTGGCAGCTGCGCTGAAAAAGTATGCAGAATCGGATTTAACGTTCAGGTAAACCTTAACATTATACCAGCAGCCATTTGGCGCCGATGCCCTTATTTGAAGGTTGTATGGTTCATTTAATATCATTGTATCGGGCAGTAATCCTGCTTCCATGGTTACATAATCGTTAAACCTTACATAGTTATCGCCCTCAATACATCCAAAAAGGGTTGACAATCCTAACGCTGAAATGAGGAAAAATTTTGCTTTCATTGAGTTTTTCATTAGTATTTCTGCAAATTTATACAAAAATTGTACCGTTTGGCTATTTAACCTCTAATTTGTTGTATGGCGTTGGTGAGGTATGAAAATACTACTCAAAAATTTGTCATGCTGAGCTAGCCGAAGCATCACATTGCGTCTTCATTCTTTTATTCACTTTTTGCTCTTTGGAATGTTCTCCTTTTGTGATGCAACGTTTCAGTGTTGCTCTATGGAATGCCATAGCGTGCATCGCTATTCGTGTGTAAAGCTATGGTGTTACAAATATTACGCCCCTACGGGGCTGGGAACGTTGCTCGTTTTTCGTTGTTCGTGAATCGTTGCTCGTTGTTCGTGAATGCCTTTTTGTGAAACACTGTATTACACAGTGTAACTCTGTGATGCTTGTTTTTACTAAGCTCATTAGACGATTGTCATGCTGAGCTCGTCGAAGCATCCCTTTGCTCTATTGCCCTTCAATCCTTTAATGAGATCCCTCGACTAAGCTCGGGATGACAAAAACCCCATCATTCCATTTGCCCCCTTGTCTTGCTGAGTTAGCCGAAGCATCTCTTTGTACTTTCATTCCATTATATTTATGAGATTCCTCCACCAACACGGAATGACATAGGCAGTGGCATAAAAGTCTGACCCGACAATGGGTCGGGGGTGGAACATGGCGGTGGGTTTAGTAAGCGATACCACATGAGTCACGCCGTAGGCGTGGCGAATAGTATCGCGTAGCAGTTCCACCCACGGGGCACCCATCGGGTCGGGCTTTTCAGCCTTGATTTTCTTTGGTTCTTTCTTGTATCAAGACAAGAAAGAACATGTATGCCGCTCTTTGCTAGGCTTTTCCGCTGCGATGCAACGTTTGCTCCTTGCTCTTTGGATTATGTATTGCGTGCATCGCAACACTTGTGGGATTAGCCATAGTGTTACAAATATTACGCCCCTACAGGGCTGGAAACGTTGTTCGTTGTTCGTGAATCGTTGTTTGTTGCTCGTGAATGCCGCGCCACATACTCTGTGTAACTTCGTGTTACATAGTGTAACTCTGTGATGCTTGCTGTTGCTCGGTTCATGAGACGGTTGTCATGCTGAGCCTAGCCAAAGCATCTCTTTGTATCTTCATTCCCTTATTCACTTTTTGCTCTTTGGAATATTTTTCTGTTGCGATGCAACTATTCAGCGTTACTCTTTGGAGTATCTTAGCGTGCATCGCTTTACATGCGGGAGTTTCATGGAGTTACAATTGTTTAGTCCCTAAGGGGCTGTAGCGGTAGGATTAAGATTTTAATCGTACAGTAGTGAAACGAAATATCAATTAAAACGATGCTTTAATGCAAGGTTTCAGCTAATTCTTACTAACCAGTTTGTGTCGTAGCCCCTGGTACGATTTTAGTCGTGCCTGTATGCTCCCAACACGTATGGGCGACTCAATGTAAACTGGTAGCTTATTTGCATCGTCGGTGACCCAAACCAGTAGTTTTTGGTTTGTTGAGAAGATATCGCCTGCCACCAGATCGACTTGAAATTTCAGGCAGGCCATTTTTCCTATCCCTGTTACTTTCCTCACATCTTTGCCTAAGTACCTGTACTTGACGTTAAAAATCTCCTCGTCCATCAATACGTTTACCGGAAAAACAGTACCCTGCCTAATGCCGGAAAAATTCAAAAATCGGGAGTAGTAAATAGCGGTAACCACATCAAAAAGGCAGCCGGGCGATTTAACCGAAACAAATTTGTTAGGCCCGCCCTTGCGGCGTACCCGAAATTTTACGCTATCGCCGGGTTGGTTGAACCAGTACTCGTTTTCCTTAGTAAAACCTCCCTCGTAGATATTGCGGTTGTAGTAGAGTGGAGATAAACTCACAGGGTCAACCCACGATTCGTAAAGGTCTCGAACCTTAAAAAACCAATCGTAGAATGGGTAACTTTTACCTGTTGCTTTAAGGTGTAGCAATGTTTTACCAAATCGGTTGTCGGAATCCACAGTAAAACAGGCCTCGCCAACATCGGTCCAAATAAAAAACCAGGTGTAGCTTACCTCGTAACAAATCCTTTCGCCAGCCACAAAGGCCGTGTTGGTTACTCTGCAGCCATCCGGTTGCTGTGCAATGGCTTTAAGGGTAATAATTGGTGTTAAAAGAAGGATTAACCTGTAAAGTTTCATCCGTACGAAATATTTATATTGATAATTAATAACACGTTACAGTCTTGCTTTTAATAAACTTTATCGAGCGGATGGAATACCCATAGTTTGACTTCGTCGAGCTCGCAAAAAACGCTCGGTTGTTCAAATGTGTTTGTGCAAGCTGCCTTACATGGGTGTTTCATGATATTCCGCTGTAATCGTTCCGATGAAACTCTAGCCTGCTGAGCTGTTCCTTCATTATGGAGTTACGCGGGTTCTCCAGTAAGGGGTCGTGGTCAAGAATCTCGCTGGCTACCTGTCGGGCGTGTTGAATGAGTTGTCCGTCGGTGGCAAGGTTGGCCATTTTGAGGTCGAAAGGCATTCCGCTTTGCATAGTTCCGGCAATATCGCCGGGGCCACGAAGGTGAAGGTCAACTTCGGCAATCTTAAACCCATCGTTTGTGGTAACCATGGTTTCCAGTCTTTTGCGCGATTCCTTGGTTAGCTTAACCTGAGAAACAAGTATGCAGTAGCTTTCATCGGCTCCCCGGCCAACCCGTCCGCGGAGCTGGTGTAGCTGCGACAGCCCAAATCGTTCAGCGCTCTCAATTACCATTACCGTGGCATTGGGAACATTAACTCCCACCTCAATCACGGTGGTTGCCACCATTATGTGGGCCTTGCCCTGTGCAAAGAGGTTCATAGAGTAGTCCTTGTCTTCGGGCTTCATTTGTCCGTGAACAACCACGGTTACATACTCTGGCGGTGGAAATGCCCGAACAATGCTCTCGTACCCATCCTCAAGGTCTTTCAAATTCTCAAGCTTCTCCGATTCCTTAATTAACGGATAAACCACGTAAACCTGTCTGCCCCTTTTAATCTGCTCCTTCATAAGCGCAAAAACAAGGTTACGTTTGGCATCGGTGTAGTGTAATGTTTTAACGGGTTTACGACCCGGAGGTAACTCGTCAATTACGCTCACCTCCAAATCGCCGTAAAGGGTCATGGCAAGCGTGCGGGGAATTGGGGTGGCTGTCATTACCAGCACATGGGGTGGGTCGTTGTTCTTTTCCCAGAGCTTAGCGCGCTGCATAACGCCAAAGCGTTGCTGCTCATCAATTACCACAAAACCAAGGTTCTTGAATTTAACCACATCCTCCAGTAGCGCATGGGTGCCAATAAGGATATTGAGTTCACCCGCCTCAAGCGACTGATGCAGGTTGTTGCGTTCTGAACGTCTGGTACTGCCGGTTAGCAAACCCACCTTTACCGGTAAATCGCCCATAAGTGCAGTGATTGATTCATAGTGCTGGTTGGCAAGTATCTCAGTGGGAGCCATAATGCAGGCTTGGTATCCGTTATCAACAGCAAGCAGCATACACATCAGCGCAACCACGGTTTTGCCGCTACCAACATCGCCTTGCAGCAACCTATTCATCTGCTTACCGCTTAGCATATCGCGGCGAATCTCCTTTATTACCCGTTTCTGGGCCTCGGTTAGCGGAAACGGGAGCCGTTCATGGTAGAACCGGTTAAACATCTCTCCCACATGGCTGAAAACATGACCGTTAACCCTGGTTTGGCGAACCTTTTGACGGCTAAGGATACTGAGCTGAATGTAAAAGTGTTCCTCAAACTTAAGCCGGTGCTGCGCCTTGTGGAGCAGTGTGGTGTTTGCCGGGAAATGAATGTTGCGTAAGGCTTCAGGTAGGGTCATTAGCTTGTTTTGCTCAATGATGAAGGGCGGCAGGGTTTCGGTGATTTTTCCAATCGCCATTGGGATTAGGGTTTGAACAAATCCCATTATGGTTTTGGATGTGATGTGGTTGTTTTTAAGCTTTTCCGTTGTGGAGTAAACCGGCTGTAGCGACCCGGTAATAACATCCTGCTGAGGATTATAAATTTCCATCTCGGGATGGGCAATGCTAAAGTGGGCGCCAAACCTTGTTGCCTTGCCAAATATCAGATAGTCGACGTTAGGTTTTAGCCGTTTAAGAACCCACGTTATGCCTTGGAACCAAACAAGTTCCATTCGGCCTGTGCCGTCGGTTACAATGGCTGTTAGCCTACGGTGCCGACCTACGCCCGCCTCTGAGATGCTGATAACTCGCCCAACAACCTGTACATAGGGTAACTCATCGGTAACCTCCGATATTTTGTTGATTTTTGTTCGGTCAATGTAACGGAACGGGTAAAAGGTGATTAAATCGCCAAAGGTGTATATGTTCAGCTCCTTTTGGAGCAGCTCGGCACGCTTGGGGCCAACACCCGGCAAGTACATTATTTCGGAGTCGAGAATGTTTCCCATACCTGAAATGCTTACCACAAAGTAAGCAAAAAATAAAAAAGGGGAAAACTTTCCCCTTAATACTATTTTGACTTGGATTACTATAGCGATTCTACCACTTGCTCCAGCTGCCGTTTAAGCCTCTCCTCAACATCGCGGTGGGTGGCCAAATACCTAACCTCCTCGGGGTTTAGTAGTGTGTATAAAAAGTTTTGGTCAATATCGATAAGGAATGAGATTACCTCGCGGAACGAATCCTTTTGGGTATCGAAACCAACCTGGTTTGAGTAGTCGTACAGGCGTTGGCGTAGTTCAGAACTATTGAGCGTTTCCATAAAATTTTTTGTTTACACTCAACCTACTAACAAAAGTTGGGCCAAAAAGTTTCTGGATTACTGTTTATTTTGTAAATAACTGTGGAATAGTAATGTACGGTTGATATGGAATGGTTTTACCAGACTCCCTTTTGTTGGTTACAAATCCGTGTGACCAAAAATTTAAAACAATCAATTAAAACCATCGCCAAACCAATAACATTATCAGAAAAACACCTCCGTAAAGTATTGGTATCAGATAGTAAGATTTTGATGACTTTTCTTTACCATTCTTCACATTTAAATGCTTTACAACCTTAATACTTAACCAAACTCCAATAAGCATAAAACCGATTAAAAGCAACGAGACCAGTGTATTTAACCAAGGTGGGGTTTGTTGTAAGGTAATATTGCCTTCAATTATCTTTTGCGCTGTAGAAACGCCTGTAAAATCATCAAAGAGGTATTCAAAATAAGGGATTCGTGATGTAGATTTTAAAACCGCTTTTGCCAAATGGGCGGCTGCAATAATGGGAATAAAAGCAATGCCGTAATTGACCAAATACGCTTTGAATTTGATTGCAACACCAGCCAACCGGGCAAAAAGAAATGGAAGTAACCATAAGATGAAAGGCACGAACGCAAATAGTATTGTACCTTTTAAAAATCCCGACCCGAATTTGTTTTCAATTGCTAAAGGCTTTACAACCAAATCGGGTAGAAAGGAAAGGTAAGCATCGGTTATTTTCCATTCCGACCAAATTTCGGAAATTACAAACCCCGAAACAACCAAAACAAAAATCAATTCTGCCATTTTCAAAGGTTTCATTTGAAAAAGGCCGTTGGCAAAACCAATGTATGTGAATTGTGGGTTAGGACGCTCAGCGTTGGGTTCCGATTGATATTTGCTGCACGTTTTAAGGCAACCAGCACATAAAATACAATCGGAATTATCAGTGATGTTGGCAGGGTACAAATCGACCCCGCAACTTTTATAGTTTAAATTGTACTGGTATTTCTTGTGGATGCACGATTTATCTTTACAGCTATTGCAAATATTCTTATCCTTAACACGCCAACCGAAAAATGAAAGCCTTGAATATAATCCCAACAAATAACCAACTGGGCAAACGTACCGACAAAATGTGTTTTTCTCATAAATACTTCCAATAATTACCGAAACCCCAACAATTGCCAAAAGATAGACAGCCATAAAAAACGGGTTGCGGTGAATTGCAAAACCTTGTATGCCAATAAACAGAATGATGATATAAAAAACTGTAATCGCCCAACCCGAAAGCAACCATGCAGGGCGTTTCCGTTTAAGCCCTATTTTAGCGAAGAAAGTTGTAATTAATTCTACGGGGCAAACCATGCACCATATACGCCCCAAAAATATAGCACTAATAACAATGGCTGGCCACCAGTACGACCAAACAATTAAATTACCAAGATTTGTATTCCGTAATTGCTTGAGAAAAGCGGAATCGGTTGAATACGCCATTAACCCTGTTACGATTAATATTATATATGCAATGAGTGATAGAAATTTCAACGAAATTGGTAAATACCATCTTTGTAATAAATTATTAATTATTTTCATTTCTCGTTAGTTTTTAAATTAATCCAGCACCAAGGGCAATTGATATTAAAATGAGCATTACTGCAACAACAAGTTGAATGCTTCGAAAGGTTACCTTTTTCAGTAACCTTTTTCCGAAATATGCCCCTGCAATTGCTGCAAGGGTTGCTGAAATTAAAAGTGTAAGGTTTTCGTGCAGGGTTGATGAAATAAAGCGTGAAGCATAAACCGAAAGCCTTGTAAAATCCACCAAGCATGCTATAACAACACCTGTAGCAATATAAACTTCTTTTGATAGTCCGATTTTTATGAGAAACGCACTGCGTATTGCACCCTGAATGCCCGATAATCCGCCAAAGAAACCGCTAAGGAGTCCACCCCATATTAATTTGTCCTTACCAAATTGAACCTTTTGAAAAGAAGGTGAAATTTCAAGTAACGAAAATACAATTAACAATATAGCAATTATAAGTTTTACTGGTGTAACCTCAAAAGTCCTGCCCCAAAGTTCGTATTGTAAAAGTGTGGGTAGAACTGTAATTTTCATTAACAACCAAGCTCCTGCAAACGAAGATAAAATAGCAGGTATTCCAAAACGAAGCAAAACAGTTTTGTCTGAATTTTTGCCGACCAGGGCTATTTTGAAAATGTTATTTGAAAAATGTACTACACCAGTGAGAGCAATAGCAATATCAATAGGGAAGAATATTGCAAAAACGGGAGCTAAGATAGTTCCTAGACCGAAACCCGAAAAGAACGTTAAAACGGCTGTGAAAAATGCCGCCAAACAAATTATTACTATTTCCATACAAACTTTTTTCTAAATGTATAGTGCAAAAATAGGATGTATGATTGACTTTGGATTGGTAAGTTTGAATGTTAATATGGTATTATTGAAAATATTTATCCCTGAATTGTATGGGTGTAATGCCTTCGTGTTTTTTGAAGAATTTTACAAAGTTAGAAGCATCGGAAAACGATAAGATTTCGGCTATTTCGTTAATCGTATTGTCGGTGTGGAGAATGTATCTTTTTGCTTCTAATAAGAGTTGGTTTGTAATGATTTCGCTTGCACTTTTGCCTGTCTGTTTACGGCAAATAATATTCAGGTTTTGGGGTGTAACGTTAAGCAAATCGGCAAACTCATTGACTTTGTGAAGCCGTGGACATTCTTTAACCAATAATTGTACGAACCGCTCATAAATGGGTTGGGGTTGGTTGGGGCTATTCGGGTTTTCAGCCTTTATTTGCAATAACTTCCCGAACAATGCTTTCAATAACCCGTGAATGATTTCTTTGGAGTATTGTGTATTGATTTGAAACTCGTTAAAAATCTCCTCTAATAAATAAGACGGATATTTGTCGGCCTGAAAAGTAAGCCTTGTAGTATCTTTTAATTTGCTGATTAAATCAAGCAATACATTCTCTTTTACGGCATTAAATTCAGTGTCCTTGAAAAGAATCACAAATCCTTTCGGGATTGAGGTAAATTGCCAATAGTGAAGTTGTCCAGGTTTAAGAAAATAAAAATCTGGCGAAGAAACCATAAATTTCTCCGACTCGATGCAGTGAAAACCTTCACCTTGCGACAGAAATATTAACTCGTAATAATCTTCGTGTTTGTGGGGCTTGGTTTTCTTAATCTGTTCCTTGAACCGTGAGATTTTGAATGTCAACCCACCATCAAGCTTATTTTTTATGTCTATCTTTCTTTCATTCATAGCGCAAAGTTATCAAATTTTAAGTGGTGTGATTGAAAAACTGCACTCTTTGACATTGCTTTAATTTGAGCGATTGTGTGGCTTTTACAACGTAGGGTATATGGGTGGTTTCTTTTTTTGCGGGTGGAAAGAAAAACAAATTAAATTTGGCTTCGCCGAGTTCCCTTTGTTCGATTACAAATCCGCGCGTGCAACCAGAAAGTTGATGGTTGTTGGTTGATGGTTGATAGTGAATGCAATGGATTTAACAATCGCTTTGCTGGTTTAGTGGGAATTGCGAATAAATTACAAATCCGAGCGAGTGAGGTTTTTTGGGAAGAAAAAAGCCATTACTTGCGTATTACCCATTCCAGTAATCCCTGGCAGTTAACAGTAATTTTACCTGTGTCCTGAAGGAACCGGATTACCCTTGCAACTCTGTCGGGGTTTGAGCCGGTTGAGTCAATCAGATTCTCAAGGGGTAGTGGTGTTTTGGTTAGTGTGGCTTTAATTTTTTCCAGTATGTTATCGAACTCGTACTTGCTCATGTCAAGCTCATTCCGGGCGGTGCAAACGTCGCATTTACCGCATCGGTAGCTGTCGGTTTGGCCAAAGTACTCGCTTAGGAATTGGCTCCTGCACTTGGCCTGGCTTTGGGCGTACTGAAGCATGGCGTTCATTCGGGCACGGTATCGCTCCCTCAGCGTTTGGTAGCGTTCGGGTTCAATGCGCAGGTTTTTATCGTCGAGCCTCTCCTCGATAAATATTACCAAGGGTGTGCGTTTTTTGGGGATGTAGTTAAGGATTTTCTGGCGCGATAAGGTTTTCAGGTTCTCATATACCTTATCGGCTGGCAGTCCGGTAGTTTTGGAAAGGAATTGCTCATCAATCCTTACGTACTGTGAAAAAACGCCTGGCAGCAGCCTTAGCAGCACCTTAATAAACTTATCCATTTCGGCATGGGCAACCTGATACCTGTATAGCTCCTGTTTGTTCACCAGGAACATGATGCGGCTTGGGTTGTCGAGCTCATCGGTGAGCTCAATGTATCCTTCCTGTTCAAGTATTTTTAGGGAGTTGTATGCAACCACCATGTTAAGCTTGTAGGTGGAGCAGAAATCGATAAGGTTAAAATCGTAAACCTCGCCTTTCCCGGCTCCGTAAGCTATGTTAAGGTACGAGCCCAGGGCCTGGTAAATCCTTTTAATTTCATCGGGTGGGGGAAAGTTTGCCTCGAGCCGTTGCTCAATCCTTAGCGAATCGGACTCATTGTAAAGCAAAACCGCGTAAGAGAGTTTTTGGTCTCTCCCGGCACGTCCGGCTTCCTGAAAGTAGGCTTCTGGGGAATCGGGCAGGTCAATGTGAACCACAAAGCGCACATCGGGTTTGTCAATTCCCATTCCAAAAGCATTGGTGGCTACAATTATGCGGGTTTTCCCGGTTTGCCAGTCGTTCTGTTTGGCGTTGCGCATCTCCATGGTAAGGCCTGCGTGGTAAAAATCGGCAGCATACCCTGCGCGCTGGAGCATTAAAGCAATTTCCTTGGTTTTGTTTCTGTTCCGTACGTAAACTATACCGCTTCCGGGTATGTTATCAACTATTTTGAACAGGTACTTTTCTTTATCCTCCACGTTACGCACCAGGTAAACCAGGTTATCGCGAGCAAAGCTCATGCGGAAAACCTTACCGTTACGGAAATGTAGCTTCTCCTGGATATCGTTTACAACCTCAGGTGTAGCAGTGGCTGTAACTGCCAAAAATGGGGCCTCGGTTAAAATGGAACGAAGTTCAGCAATTTTCAGGTACGATGGACGGAAATCGTAGCCCCACTGGGAAATGCAGTGCGCCTCATCGATAGCTACCATGCAAACCCGCATTTTGCGGATTCGTTCGCGGAATATGGCAGTGGATAATCGCTCGGGCGAAACGTATAGGAACTTCACTTCGCCATAAATGCAATTGTCGAGGGTAATGTCAATCTCGTGCTGGGTCATGCCTGAATAAATTGCTACAGCGCTTATGCCCCTTTTTTTCAGGTTTTCAACCTGATCTTTCATCAAGGCTATGAGGGGTGAAATAACCAAGCATATGCCTTCCATAGCAAGGGCGGGCACCTGAAAGGTGATGGATTTACCGCCGCCGGTTGGCATCAGGGCCAGGGTGTCGTTCCCATTGTAAACCGATTCAATGATATCGAGCTGAATGGAACGAAACGATGTGTAGCCCCAGTACTGCTTGAGTATATCCTCGAACTTTCCCATAGAAACAAAGATACGAAAAATAGTGTTTGGTGTTTAGTGTTTAGTGGATAGTGTTTGGTGTTTGGTGTTTAGTGGATAGTGTTTGGTGTTTAGTGGATAGTGTTTGGTGTTTGGTGTTTAGTGGATAGTGTTTGGTGTTTAGTGGATAGTGTTTGGTGTTTGGTGTTTAGTGGATAGTGTTTGGTGTTTGGTGTTTAGTGTTTAGTGGATAGTGTTTAGTGTTTGGTGTTTAGTGTTTAGTGTTTTGTATTGACCCCCTTTAAACTGGACTAATTTCCAAAGGGTTTAGAACTGAAGAATCAAAAATACTATTTTTGTTTGCCCAAATCAAGTCTTCAGGGGAGGAGCCAATCCCTGTAGGGGGGAAAGGCT
>JAGPEQ010000047.1:0-16881 GCA_018056955.1 Bacteroidales bacterium
ACCGTTGTGTGGCATAATAATACCTTACATTATTGAAACAAAATTAATCATACAGAAAATTGATAATAATAGAAGCATGAAAAAAATAATTTCAATAATTTCTTTTATCGTTCTATTTTCTTGCAAAGAAAAAAAGGAATATCAATTACAAATAATTGTTAAAAATAAGACAAATCACACCTTGACATTTAAACTTTTTCCCAAGCAAGAATATATGTCTGGTGAATTGTATGACTTTTCGGAAATCGGTTCTGGACATAGAAATACTGAATTTCAACTCGAAGCAAATGCAGAAATGGAACTGTTTATCGTCGATGAACTTAATGTTGAACCACACACATTAACTCAAAAAGTATTTGACAGTATTTATGTTACAAGCATTTACAATCATCATTTAATTAAATTTTCACCACAAAGTGTATACGGATACTCTGAAAACTTATACACAGAAAACTCTAACTGGACACTTGAACATAGAAATTATGATCTACCAACAAACTTTCAAAAAAGTCATGTTGAATCAAGCGATTACATTTTTTGTGTTTTTGAAGATAAATTTATCAAATAATTACGCCAAACAACACGTGGTTCAACCTACTGGGGCTGATGATGCAGATTCGAAAGTTTTTAGTAATTTAGTGTGTTTTTAACGTGGGATGACGCCGCTGGCTTTTAACTCCCCAGCAGCCCAAACCACCGACCGTTACCCATCCCAAATTCTAGGTTCTGTTTTTTCTATCCCTCACCAATGGTAATCCGTGCTATGTTGTTGGCGTGGCTGCCAATTATGCGGTAAAGGCTCACCAGTTCAAGGTGCGTTTTGGAGCTTTCAATGGATTTGCCCACCGCCTGCTTAAGCCTATCGAAATGGTTACGTTCTAGCTCTATACCAACCTTCTTGTAGTGGTCGTACTTGCGGAGCTGCTTGCGGGCTACATCCAGGTTCAGTGTGTCCAGTATCTCAATGGCTCGGTTAAGCTGCTTTTGGGTTAACCTATGGAATTCAACAAGCTCATTTTTCCCTTCATCGGAAAACTCGAGTCCTGCACCCAGCCACCACTCTCCTTTCTCAATCAGATTCTTTGATATGATATCGCCTATCTGCTCCAGCTCCTTGGTGGCAAACATCACCCTGAATACATTGTCAACCTCATTATCGCTTATATCGGCATGACTTATTCGGAGCAGGTAGTCGTTAAGCTTATCGCGCAGGAAGTTTACATGCTCCTCCTTTTCGCGGATTGTGTCAATTACTCTTGAATCCTTGTGAGTGAAAAGTGTAATGCTATCGCTTAGCATTGAGTTTACCAAGTGAGCCATGCCCACCAGCTCGCGCCGTGCAATCTCAATGGCAATTGATGGAGTATTTATCAGGTTGATATCGATATACTGGGTTTTATACCGTTGTTGTTTCTCAGGGAAGATTGGCATAACCCAATCCACAATTCGGGCAAACTGAGCGGTAAAAGGCAAAACAATCAAGGCGAGTAGCACATTGTAGATTGTGTGGGCATTAGCCACCTGCCTCGATATGTTTGTAACAGTTCCCCCGGCAAAGGTGTTTATTACATCGGGAGTGAGGAACCTAACCAGTTGAGCAAAGGGCTCAATAAGCCAGAATAGAAGGAGTATTCCAATGAATTTGAATACCGCGTAGGCCATGGCCACCTTTTTGGCCTCGCGGCCCGCGGCAAATGCTGCAATTATCCCGGTTACTGCCGTGCCCAGGTTGGCACCCATGAGTAAGGGTATTGAACCCTCAAGCGATATGAGTCCCTGGGTGGTCATGGTTAGCACAATCCCAATAAATGCCGCACTACTCTGTACAAGGGCGGTTAAAATGGTTCCTACCAGCACGCCTATTAATGGTTGCTGAACGCTTTCAATAACCTGTAGGAATGGTTCGTAATGCTTTAGTGGCGACATGGCACCCGACATAAGGTGCATGCCGTAGAACAGTAGGCCAAAGCCTACAAGAGCTTCGCCAATGCTGCGGGTAACGTGTTTTTTCACAAACACCATAATGCCAAAGCCAAGCGCAACAATTAGCAGCGAGTAATCGGATAACTTGAATGAGATTAGCTGAACGGTTATGGTAGTACCAATGGCAGCGCCCAGTATCATCCCTATGGTTTGCTCAAATCGCAACAAACCCGACTGAACAAATCCAACAAGCATCACCGTGGTTGCGCTACTCGACTGGGTTATAACGGTAACCAGTGCCCCAAAAAAGGTTGCCACAACCCTGTTCCTCGACATGCGTAGCAGAATTAGCCTTAGCTTATCGGCAATACCGTGGCGTAAACCAGTACTCATTTGGTTTATGCCAATAAAGAATATTGCTAACCCTCCCAGCAAGCCAACAATTAGCATTATTGCCCAATTGCGTGCATTGGCATAGGCTGTAAAAATCACAAAGTTTTGCGGGCTCTCAGTCTGGATGCTTGCCGATATTTGATACTCGCCCTCCTTATTACCCAAGTGAAGTTGGGTGCGTGCAATGCCCTGACTGTTGGTGAATACCTCGTACCTTTCCAAAAGGTGTCCTTTTGAGCCAAAGGGAACGCGGGTAATTTCAAACGTAACCCTTACCCCGGGGGCAGGATTCCCTGAGGAATCGGTTACCACAACTATAAATGGATGTTCAAGTCGCTCACCGGCTCTGGCCCACTGCTCATCGCCTGAGGCTTTTACACCACCTTCGGCACTATACTTCTGAATGGTGTAGTACTGGGCATAAGTTCTTACACTACCGCAAAATATGATAGCTATGGCAATTATACCAAAATACCTGAATGTATTTAAACATCTTAGCATAGTCCAATTTACCCAAAAATATCGAGAATGGCAATAGGTTTAGTGTTTTTTTTCAAACCATCCCCAAATCAATGCCTGAACTAATAATGAGTAATCCCAAATTCACCAAATGAAAAATTAAGTTGACGAATTTCGTTTAAAAAAGATTTTTCAGTATGAGAATGTTAATCAACCCATTAATTCTGGGGGAGTAAATACACTGTGCCTCTCGCTAACGCATGGACAATTACTCAGCTTTACAAAGGGTATTATAAACTACTCCGCCTTGCGCTTTTTTTGTATTTTGAGATTTGTAATACTATTTTTTAAATTACTTAAACAAAAATCTTAAATATCTGTTATACTACTAACAAAACAAATCAACGGAATATGAGAAACTATTTTGTAGTTGGAGCTTCGTCGGGGATAGGTAAAGCGCTTAGCATTGTTTTAGCCGATTCGGGTAACTTGGTTTATGGAACTTACAATAAAACACCAGTTCCACCAGAAACTGGCAATATTAAGTATTATCCTCTTGATGTGATGGACGATACAATCAATCTGGAATTCTTGCCCGAAAAACTCGATGGCATTGCTTACTGTCCGGGCGCTATTACGCTTAAACCGTTTGAACGCATTAAATCAACCGAACTTTTATCCGACTTCCAATTACAGGTAATTGGAGCTGTTAAGCTTCTTCAAGCTGCAATGCCTAGGCTGAGGAATGGGAATTACCCGTCGGTGGTACTTTTTTCCACTGTTGCGGTGCAGACTGGATTACCTTACCATGCGGTTGTTTCCGTATCAAAGGGTGCGGTTGAGGGGTTAACCAGGGCTTTGGCCGCTGAATATGCCCCAAAAATTAGAGTAAACTGTATTGCCCCATCGTTAACCGATACCCCCTTAGCATCATCACTTTTGAACAATGAGCAGAAGCGCGATTCGGCTAATCAAAGGCACCCTTTAAAGAGGGTTGGAATGACTGAGGATATTGCTTACATGGCAGAGTTTCTGCTATCCGAAAAATCGGGCTGGATTACGGGCCAGGTAATACATGTTGATGGTGGGTTCTCAACAGTTAAACTATAAGCATAAAAATTACCAATTAAACTATACGAAATATGACACTTTACGATAAATACATTAAAGTAGAGCAAGCAATTGCCAAGGGTATGAACAGGTGGAGTATTCCAGCTATTCGTATCTCATTTGCCATAATATTTATATGGTTTGGCATACTGAAACCCTTTGATGTGTCGTCGGCTGAGGCCTTGCTGAAGGCAACTGTGGCTTGGCTTCCTTTTGGAACACCCGAATTCTGGTTGGTGGTTATTGGATGGTGGGAGGTTGCCATTGGTGTAACTTTTCTATTCCCCAAAACAACCAAAATTGCTATTATTTTACTTTTCACGCAGATGGTAGGAACATTTATGCCGCTTTTCTTTTTACCTCAAGTTACCTTTCAGAATGGAAACATACTTACTCCAACCATGGAGGGACAATACATCATTAAAAATGTGATGATTATTTCCGCAGCATTAGTGCTTGGTGGCCGATACTACAAAGGCAAGGAGTAGTACCATACAATGAAAAAGCGGGAAAAAATGAAGAATAATTTTTCAAGCTTGACACAATTGCAAGTTTACAATTTAACTAAACTCAACAATCCTTAAGCTATGGCTTTCTATCAGCTAATCAGAACCCAAAAACTACCAGTTTCAACCAGTGAAATTTGGGATTTCATTTCATCTCCCTTAAATTTAAAGGAAATTACTCCTCCCTACATGGGTTTCGCCATAACAGGGATAAGTGGTAATGGAAAAATGTATGAGGGAATGATAATATCGTATAGGGTAAGCCCTGTGGCCGGAATAAAAACGAACTGGGTAACCGAGATAACCCATGTAAAAGAGGGGAGTTACTTTGTTGACGAGCAAAGAATTGGCCCATACGCCATGTGGCATCACGAGCACAGATTAGAACCCATTGAAGGAGGCGTACTGATGACCGATATTGTTACCTACCAGCCCCCCTTGGGGTTTATTGGAGCTTTGGCCAACTCAATTTTCATAAAAAAACAGCTCCAAAGAATTTTTGATTATCGCTCTGTGGCACTAGAGCAAAGGTTTGGAAAATATATACCATGAAAATATTACTCACGGGTGCCACCGGTTACATAGGCCAAAGGCTTTTACCTGTTCTACTAAAGAATGGGCATGAGGTGGTTTGCTGTGTAAGGGATAAAAACCGGTTCAACATCAAAAAATACTCAAACCAAAAAATCAAGGTGATTGAGGTTGATTTCCTCAAAAAGGAGAGCCTAATTCAGATACCCGATGATATTGATGTAGCATATTACCTTATCCATTCCATGTCCACGCAATCGGGAAATTTTCAGGAACTGGAAGTAATTAGTGCTACCAATTTTAAGGAACGACTGGAACAAACCAATGTAAGTCAGGTAATCTATTTAAGTGGTATCAGTAATGCCGATGAGCTCTCAAAACACTTAGCCTCGCGTAGGAATGTTGAAACCATTCTATCGGGTTCAAAGTTTGCCCTTACCACGTTAAGGGCTGGAATTATTGTGGGTTCAGGTAGTGCATCCTTTGAAATCATTCGCGATTTAGTTGAGAAACTTCCAGTTATGATTGCTCCCAAGTGGCTTAATACTAGGTGCCAACCCATTGCAATTACCAATGTTATAGAGTTTTTAGTGGGTGTCACCGGCAGGCCCGAGACCTACAACAAAGCTTTTGATATTGGGGGCCCCGATATTCTCAGCTATAAGGATATGCTCCTGAGGTTTGCAAGGGTAAGGGGTTTACGACGAAGCATCTACATAGTTCCCGTAATGACTCCAAAAATTTCATCGTACTGGTTGTATTTCATTACCTCCACTTCGTTTAGCCTTGCTCAGAACCTGGTTAATAGTATGAAAGTTGAAGTGGTTTGCCAGCCCAATAATTTGACATGTATGCTGGGCATTAAACTAATTGATTATGATACTTCAATAAGGATGGCCTTTGATACCATTGAACAGAACCAGGTAATATCAAGCTGGAAGGATGCTCAAACCAGCAATGCAATTAGCAAAGGATTAGGCAACTATATTGAGGTTCCCACTCATGGATGCTTTAAGGACATCCGCTCCCGTAAAGTTGACAGTATTGACGCTGCCATTAAACGCCTGTGGGCAATAGGGGGAAAAAATGGATGGTACTTTGGTAATTTCCTTTGGGAAATTAGGGGCTTCATTGACCAGCTTGCTGGCGGTGTTGGTATGCGTAGGGGCAGAAAAAGCGATACCGATTTGAATCCAGGCGATGCACTTGATTTCTGGAGGGTATTGATTGCCGATAAGGAGGAGATGCGATTGTTACTTTACGCCGAAATGAAATTACCGGGTGAGGCATGGTTGGAATTTAGAATTGATGGTAACGGCATACTCACCCAGACTGCAACCTTTAGGCCCTTGGGTTTGCTTGGTAGGCTTTACTGGTACTCGGTGCTTCCATTCCATTACCTCATTTTTAGTAGAATGCTTAAAAGAATTGCTGTTGACCAATAACTTCCCTTCAGTATTAAGAAAAGTTTTCCGATACTCTACTTAGGCTATAATTACTTAAAAAGCCGGACATAACATCCGGCTTATGGTTTTAGGTAATCGTTAAAATCTAGCTCAGCTCAACATCCTCCTCAATAAATTTAACCCCAAAGTTTTCAAGCTCATTAAGAATCGGGTTGTAAACATGCGGCTTGGTAGGAACTATAACGCCACGATCCTTTATCTGTCCGGTCATTAGCAACTTAGTGGCAATGGCTAGCGGGGTTCCTACAGTTATAGACATGGCGGTGTGAATGGTATCCTTCCCAATAATCACCATGGTTGATGCTTTGCGATGCTTTTTGCCGGAAAGCTCATAGTCAAATATGTGTTGCATTACTATCATATCCTTATCGTTAGGGCCAAGGGCTAACTTGGGCTCAAGGATATGCTGAAGTAGTTGGGCAGGACTTGCATTGGCAAGGCCAATGGGTTCGTTGTCGAACATTCCTAGCCATTTCAGCTTGTTAAACACCACCTCGTCTTGGGCATCAGGGATTATCCTTTTCAGCTTCTCCTCCACGGTCTCGGTGGGATGGTAGGGTAGGAAGCTATTCAAAAACTCGCGCTTGGTTAGCTTTTCGCTGTTAGCCATTTTATAGGTGTCGTCGGTCATGCCAAGCTGAACAAACACATTCCATGCCTTGCTATACCCGGCACGACGCAGAGTGCCTCGTATTATGGTCTGTATATCTTCAATCCCATATATCTCCCTGTACTTGAGTGAGTCGCGGTTGGGGTACATCTCAAACATGCCCAAATCCATGATATTGTACTCCCTTACGCTAGTAAAAAGACGGTGGTATGGGGTGTACTTGTACTGTCCGTTCTCAAGGTACTGAGCAACCCCTTGTCCAGCCAGAACAACGTTCCGGGGGTTCCATGTAAACTTGTAGTTCCATGGGTTGTTGTCACTTTCAGGCGCAATTAGACCGCCGGTATTGCTTATGAATCCGGTTAGCTTTCCACCCTTGGCCCTTATCTCGTCAATAACCCGCATGGCCGACATGTGGTCAATACCCGGGTCAACCCCAAGCTCATTTAGCAGGGCAATCCCTTTCTGCCGGGCCTCCTCATGCAACGATTTCATGGTGTCCGAAACATACGAGGCAGTAAGCATGTGCTTGCCTTGCCTAACGCACTCCTGGGCAACCACCGGATGCATAAATGCAGGCAGCAACGATATTACAGCCGTTGCCCATGATACCTCATCCTGCAGCTGCTTGTTATTGTTGATATCGAATTGTATGGCTTGACCATTGGGATGATTATTTACCTTTTGCCGGGCGGTTTCCAACGATAAATCGCCAACTCGTACAGTCCAGCCCAGCACTTTAGAGTGGTCCAGCAGGTACTTGATTAAATCGGACGATGACAGTCCTGCCCCTAGTACAAGAATCTTACTCATATCTCAAGGTTTAGGTTTTGGTTTATAGCTTTTGGTTTAAATTTGGTGCCAAACTATAATTTTTTAGGCTGATAAACTATGATTTTGTAAACTTTTTTTGTTTTTCTGACTACCTTTGGGTAGTAAACGTTGAGTACCATGATTCTGCTTTTTGTAGGCCTATGGGAACTGGTTGTAATTGTTATTGTTGCTTTGCTGCTCTTTGACTCGGCAACCCTGCTAAATGTTGCCCGATTACTGGGAAGAGCCTACCACTACCTGCAAAAAAGTATCGCCGAGATTCGCAGCCAAATAAGCCTAATCAACCTGGACGACAAAGACCCTGAAAACGATGACAACCCCAGCAGTAAGCATGCTGGTTAGATTGACTTTCCACACAACGCTCAGTATGACAGTTGATGTTGATGGCTGTTGGCTACTCGTTGAGGGCAAATCCAATGGAACACCGATTACGCGGATTGAAAGGATTTACTCTGATAGGGAATCAACAAAACACTAAACACTAAATACTAAACACCTTCCCCTTTCCCCTTTTTTTATCCTTTAACCTTTATCCTTTACCCTTTAACTAAAATGTTTACCTTTGTTGAACTTCATTTTTTAGTTTTGCTAGATGATAAAGGTTGAAAGCATAGTTAAATCGTTTGGAGCGCTTACCGTGCTCAAGGGCATTACGGTTGAGATACCTGAACGGAAAGTGGTTGCCATTGTTGGGCCAAGCGGAGCGGGTAAAACCACATTGCTCCAGATTATGGGAACGCTCAGCCAGCCCGATAAAGGTAAAGTGCTATACAATGGCACCGATGTTACAGCGCTTAACGATACACAGCTTGCTCGTTTCCGCAATAGCCATATTGGCTTTGTATTTCAGTTCCACCACCTTTTGCCTGAGTTTACAGCTCTTGAGAATGTATGCATGCCTGCATTAATTGCAGGCAAAAGCATGACCGACGCCTCAAATCGTGCAAAGGAACTGCTTGATTTTCTGGGTTTGTCACACAGGGTTAGCCATAAGCCATCGGAGCTATCGGGAGGGGAGCAGCAGCGTGTGGCTGTTGCAAGGGCTCTCATCAACAACCCCATGGTAGTGTTAGCCGACGAGCCCTCAGGCAACCTCGATTCACATAACAAGGAGGAGTTGCACAGGCTATTCTTTCACCTTCGCGATACCTTTGGGCAAACCTTTGTGGTGGTAACCCACGATAAGGAATTGGCCCGCATGGCCGACCTGCAAATTTCCATGAACGACGGTCAACTTGTTTAGCCATGCTTACACCTAAGTCGTTTGCTGAACTTGCCGATTTGCTTAACGACAGGTACAGGCGGTATGCCTGCCCTGCATTTATCATTGGCGATCCCATTCAAGTACCCCATGGCTTTTCTGATAAGCACGATATTGAGATAAGCGCTTTGTTTGCTGCAACCTTTGCATGGGGCAGCCGAAAATCGATAGTGAATAGCGCCAGCAAGCTTATGGGCATCATGGGCAATAAGCCCTACGAGTTTGTAGTGAACTTTTCCAAAGCCGACGAGCATGCCCTGCAAGGCTTTGTTCACCGAACCTTCAGCTCAGCCGATGCCATTGAGTTTGTTTACGTACTTAGGCACATATACACCCATTTAGGCGGACTTGAACAGGTATTTGCCAAGGGTTACCGCCAGCAGCAATCGGTACACGATGCCATACAGGCCTACCGCAATGTATTTATGGAATGCGAGGTTCCTGCACGCACTCTCCGCCATGTCCCCAATGTTGCTGCGGGTGCTGCCGCCAAGCGTATAAATATGTTCCTGAGGTGGATGATTCGCCCGGCAACTGAGGGGGTCGATTTTGGCATCTGGAGTACCATTCCAACCTCGGCATTACTTATGCCGCTCGACCTACATACCGGCAGGGTAGCCCGTAAGCTGGGAATCCTGCAACGCGCGCAGGACGATTTTAAAGCCGTGGTTGAGCTTACCGACGCGCTAAGGCAGTTTGATCCCGCCGATCCCGTTAAGTACGATTACGCCCTTTTTGGTTTAGGCCTTCATGAAAAGTTTTAACTTGCAACTCCGTGGGTAATAGCTACTTTAAATTCAAGCAATTCACAGTGCACCAGTCAAAAGCGGCCATGCGGGTAAATACCGATGGTGTGCTTTTAGGGGCATGGGCTAATGTTACCGGCACTAACCGAATACTCGATATTGGCACGGGTACCGGTGTAATTGCGCTTATGCTTGCCCAACGCAACACAGGTGCACACATCGATGCCATTGAGATTGATGCGCAATCGGCAGCCGAGGCCAGGAGCAACGTGAACCTATCGCCCTGGGCTAACCGTATCGATGTTATCAACTGCTCGCTGCAGAGTTTTGCACCCTCGGTAAGCCACCGGTACGACCTGATTGTTTCCAATCCACCATACTTCAACCAGTCGCTCAAATCGGCTCACACCGGCCGAAACATTGCGCGCCATACCGAGAGTTTACCCTACAACCATTTGATTGAGGGCGTCATAAAGCTGCTTGCCCCAAGCGGCAGGTTCTGTGGAGTATTCCCTTACTCCGAGGGTAATGTATTCATTGCCCTGGCTGGCGCACATGGCCTTTACTGCACGCAAAAGGTTAACGTGCAGTCGCGACCCGGCCGAAAGGTGCTAAGGGTCCTGCTCCAGCTCGAAACCCAAAAACGGGCTGTGGCCGAAAGCACCCTCACCATCCACAACCCCGATGGTTCCTACTCCGATGAGTACAAACGGTTAACCGAGGATTTTTACTTGGGGTTTTAGAGATTTATGATACAAGCAGGGAATATACAGGTGCTCTGCTCTCAATTTTAGCACCATATTCTGTACTATGCAGATACCATGCTAACAACTTGTAATTTTTATGCAAAGCCGTTCTGCCAAATTTTCTATTTCGTGATGTTTTGCAATTTGAAGTACCCATTCTTCGGGAATATTTTCAAAACCGTAAAGCAAGCCTGCAAGGCCTCCCGTTACAGCTCCTGTTGTATCAGTGTCATATCCCAAATTGACCGCTTTCAAAACGGCTTCTTTGAAATTACTTGTTGTCATTAAACACCAAATACTGGCTTCAAGAGTATGCAACACATAACCAGTACTATAAATTTGCTCCGCGTCAAGTTCGTAAATACTTGATTTTAGCAATCGGTCAAACAAAGATATTTCTGCTGGGTTAATTGAAAGATTTGTTAAATGATTTAAAACTAATGTTTGCAAATTGCTGTAAATATCAAACTTGTCTCTTCCCTCAATAATTTGCATAGCGAATTCAAGGTAGTAAAAGCATGCAATAATTGAACGGATATGCCTGTGAGTTATTGAAGATACCTTTCTTGTAATTTCGAAACGCACATTAATTGGCTTGTTATATAAATAAAAAAGCAGCGGTAAGATTCGCATTAACGAACCGTTACCGTTATCGGTTTCTTTTGAACTACCTGCCAACTCAGGATTCTCGCCATTTGCAATTCGTAAAATTGCCTGTTTGGTTGTTCCACCAATGTCAAAAACTTCGCTATTGGGTGTCCAATAATTTTCGTTGTACCATTTTACAAAATTCTGTCCTATTTCATCAAGGCAAAAGTCATTAGTCAATCCTTCGGCCAAACAAAAAGTTAGCGAACTGTCATCGGACCAAGTCCCAGGAGGCTGATTGTGTGTGCCGTAACCAATCATAGTAGTTACAGGATTTTGGCTTAATTCTTGTCTGCTTTTAAACTCTACTGGAACCCCTAAAGCATCGCCAACTGCAACCCCAAAAAGTGCAGATTTAATTTGTTTAAGAGTCCTATTATCTTTACGAATTTCGTTTTGCATTAACCCTTTTTTAAACTTTAAAGTAAAAAATCCATTAAAAAACTATTTGCTCATCTTTGGCGGGGCTTATAGTCAATGAAAAATACTTTTCATACATTTTATCGCTTGCTTGAAATTCCATATTATGCTTTTTGCAATAGTAGTGTGGAAAAGGGTTTAGCACGGAGTGTCATAGTGCATTTTTTTATCACGTTGTCAAAATGTTCCATGTTATACAATTAAGTATTCCGCCATTGTTAGCCACTTCGTTACTGTCAATAGTTGCTATTTGTTGTCCTCTAAAAAGTTGTTCAAATTGTCGAACTGCGATATCATCCTCCTTAATGCCAAAAGTTGGAACGATAACCGTATTTTGCATTTGTAAAAAGTTGATGTAGATACCATTTGCTTGTCCGTTAGTCTTGTTGCCGTATGGGTTGTATGGGATTTCAATGTAGTCAAGACCTGTGTTGTCCAATGCAATTTTAAATGCTCTCTGAAATTCTGGTTTCTCTTTTGAATAGTCGTTAATTATTACCGTATTGTTGTCAAGGAAACGAACCATTCCATCTGCGTGTCCAGTAAAATCCTTTGGTTGTTGAGGGACAAAAAAGAGTTTATCTATTTCAAATAATTCTTTTAATTTATCTGAAAGTTGTCGCCTTGAATAGTTTGGATTTTCAAGAAAAATCTTGTCGCACATTATTACTTTATCGGTTGTCTTTATTACGTTACCTCCATCTAAAACGATGTCTGATTTTATTCTATTAAGTCTTATTGAGTTGCAAATACTTTCAACATCCGTAATTGTCTTTATCCATTTCCGGCTTTGCAAATAGTCTGGGTTGTAAACAAACTGAACAAACTTGTCAACTGTAACTTGAACTGGCATATAATCAACCGCCCAAATATCTTTCGTGTCAGGTAATAGCTGAAAAGTGATACCACACTTTTTTAATATCGCTTCAAAGTCCATAAAGAATTTTGGATGCTTTTTTGGTAAGCAGTCAGCAATGTAAAGAGTATTTGTTTGGCTATCGGGTATCATTTACGGATTTATGTCGTAGCCCATTATTTCTTTGGCTTGTTTTTTATTGATTTTATTGTCTGCCAAAAGTTGTCGAACAACTTTTGCTTTATCCTTGAATTTATGTTGAAGATTTAGTTCAACTATATACCGATATTTTTTCTCGGCATAATTTTCTGTGTCCTCTTTTTTCTTAGTCAAGCCGATACGAACCGCTTGGATTGGTTCGGTTTTTATCTCTTGAATTTTTTCTTTATTTAGTTCTCTCAAACAAATGCTTCCTTTGCCTGTCAAAATGTTACCGATGTTTGAGAAAATTTCTTTAAGAACATTTGATGGGCCGCTTATGTAACGTGGACTATCTCCAAATCTCATAATTCCCCTGATTAAAAGCCCACCATAAATTTTCTTTTCATAGTCGCCAAATGTAATATCTAAACCTGCTCCGTTAAAATACCAATTGCCTGCAAAAAGTTGTTCTGTAGCACAATGAACGTAAGGATCCGGGTGATTGTCTTTATCGTAGTAGTAAACTTCCAACTCTGTAATTCTGTATGGTTGGTCGGCAATAACTAAACACAAATAATTCATTAAATAGTAGGCCAATGTTGAAAACTTCTCGTCAAGCGATTTGATTTCAGGGCACCCGTTTAAGTAATGCCAAAATTCTGCAAGTTTACTTTGTTCAACTTCTTCGTCTTTACTCTCAAGTTCAAATGATGAAAGGTAAAGGTCGAGGTATTTAATGTCTTTCACATCCGTTCAAAATAAAATTTTGTAGCTAAAAAATGGAAGTTGGAAATATCCCTGTAAAGGGATAGTTTTACATTAACCCAAAAACCAACTCCCATGGTAAAGTTAACACTTTTTCCCCAAATCACCAGCCTTATTTCCCAGCATATATTCTTATGTTGAGTCGAGGCTGTAAAGAGCAATAAACGCCCCGTGTTCGGCGGCGGTTGCACCGCCGTCGGGCTATCAGTAGCAGGCTGTGCCTGTTTTTTTATAATTCAAGTACAGGCAAAGCCATAAGCATAATGAGCCTAAGCCTAACGTTACGCTTTAGCCAGAATACGTTAACAAAAACTAAGTTACACGTAAAAGTTATTGCTGAATTTTTGTAGATGTGTTATAGCAACAGGCCGGATCAATGTCCACAGGCTACAAAATACAGGAGCAGGATGGCGCGTACTACCTAACGTTTCAGATAGTGGGATGGGTGGATCTGTTCACCCGCAAGGAGTACCGCGATGTGGTTATCGAAAGCCTAAAATTCTGCCAAAAGAATAAGGGGCTAAACCTATTCGCGTACGTAATCATGTCGAACCACATTCACCTGTTGGTGCAGAGCCAAAATGGTAATTTAAGTGGGTTTATCCGTGATTTTAAGAGCTACACCAGCAAACGGTTCCTCGAAATCATGCAAAGTGGGAAGGAAAGCCGGAGCGAATGGCTCCGGGTGGTATTTGAGTACCACGGCAAGCTAAAAAGCAAGCAAACTTTCCAGCTTTGGACGCACGAGAACCATGCCGAGCATATTTACAGCCAAAAGTTTATAGAGCAGAAGGTTCACTATATCCACCACAACCCAGTACGCAGCGGCATTGTAGTAAACCCAGAGGATTACCTGTACTCCAGCGCACGCAACTACGTAGGGTTAGATTCAGTAATAGGTGTAATTACCGTAGACATACGGTGGAAAACGTACAATTAGCTATATTTACCGGGCAGTGCCCGAATAGATAGATTCGACTGAGGCGTATAGCCTCAGCCGAACGGGGGGCTTGGGGGTGTGATTCCCCCTTGCCTACTCGACTTAATCTAATGTCACTGGTTTAATATTTATTTTACAGATATTATTTTCTTTATCCTTTTCAATTGTCAACCAGTAGTATTCACACCAATCATCTAAACAAACTGAATCTGATGAAACACTTTTGTCCTTTATAATCAATTCAATTTTTTTCTTTCCAGATATAAAATTGTGGTTAAATTGTTTCAATTTATTAGTAGTATCCAATTTGAATATTGTTTTATTGTCAAGTTTTATTTCTTTAATTGTAATGCACGAAGAGTCAATAAATAATAAACTAAATTTCGGACAAATTTCTTTTTCAATATAAACACAATCTCCACCAACAGAATATTTAGACTCTCGAACTTTTTCATACATATAACAAACTGCAATAATTATAACTAATAGCATAGATATAATTATCCAATTGCTTGGTATGACTTTATGAATATTCCTTCTTTTATAATTCAACAAATTTCTCAAATTTCAAGATATTACGCCCAACGGTTGGCGGTATGAAACGTTGGGGATTGCGGGCTTCATTTTTATCCACGGAAACAAATACTGATGCGGGGCAGAGCGCTTAATATAACCACTTAAGCCCCAATGTTTTATACACGATGTTGTGTGTAGTTCTATTTTCATAATTCATGAATTAAATCTGAACCAATCGATTAATTTTAGTGGCAGAATTCTGTTTGTTTTATTGATAATACCAATATTCCGAAACATTATTCAGCCACCTTAAGAATTGGCAGTATTCAACGGTAAAAATACAAATGGTCGTTACCGGTATTATTTGTGATATTTAATTCTTCCGGTTTATTAGTATTTATGGTATAAATCTCCCAATCGTTATACTTCCTTGCTGCAAGAATAATAAAGTTTCCGTCATGATGCCATTGTGGGTATTCAATATCGGAAAGTGTGCCAAAAAGTCGTAGGTATCCTGTTCCGTCCAAATTCATAAGGTATACTTCAAGGTTTCCGCTTGTATACCTTGCGGCAATTAATTTTGATCCGTCAGGAGACCATTGAGGCCATGAGTCTTCGCCATTGTTTTCTGTAATCCGGGTCTGATTACTACCGTTTGCATTCATCACATAAATTTCACCGTTCCCATCCCTGTTACTACTGAAAATAATTTTATCTCCGTTAGGGGACCATCTGGGATTGTAATCATTAGCGCTATTGTCTGTCAATCTGATCTGATTACTCCCGTCTTTGTTCATTACGAAAATTTCCATTGTATTGTTGATCTTACGTTCAAACGCAATTTTGCTACCGTCGGGCGACCAGTGGGGGTTGTAATCCTGTAAAGCGATATTTGTAAGATTTGTAATGTTATTCCCATCGGCATCCATGGTAAAAATCTCATAGTTTCCAAAACCAAGGTCCCTAATAAAAAGGATCTGTTTGCCATCAGGAGACCATTGTGGCAACCAGTCGTTTAGATTGTAATATGTAAGCCTAATCTGGTTGCTTCCATCGGCATTCATAACATATATCTCCCTATTTCCATCACGGTTGCTTTCAAATACAATTTTACTCCCATCGGGCGACCATTGGGGATTGCAGTCATTGTAACCATTATCGGTTAACTTTTTTAACCCACCACCATCAGCGTTCATCGAGTAAATTTCATTATCGCCATCACGGTCGCTGTAAAATAAAATGCCATAACTTACTGGTAATGGGGACTCGTTATCTTTTGTGCACCTACCATTTATAAAAATTAAAATTAACAATGCTAAGTAGGTGAATATCCGTTTCATTTTTACTACCCTGTTCATAGTTTTATGATTAGTTTAAATTAATATCCATCATACTAGGCCTTTAAAGCAGATTAAGATTATTTGAAATTTACTGCATTATCCACAGAAAAACAAAAAAGTCAGGATTAAAACTTCCTTATAATCTTTTTCAAACTTACCAGTTTTGCGATTGATTGACTTGTCATATTCATTCAAGGATTTTAAATGCCCTTTAGAATTACACACAACTAGTTTATATGCGCTACTTAGTTGCGCCTTATTTCCATTTTTGGATGAATTGGCGCTATAATGTAGCGTCTTATTTTATTAGCAAGTATAAAAAATTATTACAAATAATCAAACGAACTTTTTAAATTTTTGCATACCATTTTACCTAACACCTGAAGTTGTTCGTTAATGATTGAAATTGAGATTAATAGAACGCAGATGACGCTGATTTAATTGATTTACGCAGGTTATATTAACCAAACACTAAACACTAAACACTAAAAACTAAACACCAAACACTAAACACAAATAATCAGCATGTAAATCAATTTTTGTTTGTATCTTTGCAAGCCTAAATGGCTATGACGTTAGCCGTAAATAGTTAATAATTAAGCATATAAATGAGAAAAGAGAGTATGAACAGGGATGTTAAACGCGAGAAGCGGAGTAACTCCCCCGAGGA
>JAGPEQ010000047.1:16981-19103 GCA_018056955.1 Bacteroidales bacterium
CTGGGTACCAAGGTTCGCCGCGATGATGTGGTTATGTATAAGGGCAAGCGGCTAACCGCTGAGCGCAAGGTTTACATCCTGCTTAACAAACCCAAGGATTACGTTACCACCGTTGACGATCCCCATGCCAAGCATACCGTGATGGAGCTCATTGAGGGGGCCTGCGATGTTCGTGTTTACCCCGTAGGTAGGCTTGACCGCAACAGCACTGGCGTGCTTCTGCTCACCAACGATGGTGACCTTACCACCAGGCTGACACACCCCAGTTTCAAAAAGCGCAAAATTTACCATGTGGGTCTCGACCGCAAGGTTCGTCCGGAAGATATGAACAAAATATTTGAGGGGGTTGAGCTCGACGGCGAAAAAATTCAGGTAGATGCCATTGATTACGTTGATGGAAGCGATGGCTCCGAGGTGGGTATCGAAATCCATAGCGGCCAAAACCGCGTTGTGCGTCGTATCTTTGAGTCACTTGGCTACAAGGTAATAAAGCTCGATAGGGTTTACTTTGCCGGCCTAACCAAGAAGAATTTGCCACGCGGCAAGTGGCGCTTCCTTACCGAGAAAGAGGTTAACATGCTTAAGATGAATAGGTTTTATTAGGATTTAATCATCTTTGGCCATGTCGCACAAATCGGGTTTTGTAAATATTATTGGTAACCCCAATGTGGGTAAATCAACCCTAATGAATGCCCTTGTGGGCGAGCGGATTTCCATTGTTACCAGCAAGGCGCAAACCACCCGCCACCGCATAATGGGCATTGTTAACTCCGACGATTTTCAGATTGTTTACTCCGATACGCCGGGCATTCTGAAGCCTGCCTACAAGCTGCAATCGGCTATGATGCGGTTTGTGGAATCGGCGCTGGAGGATGCTGATGTAATCCTTTACATTACCGACACGGTTGAAACACCCAATAAGAATCAGGAATTCCTGGACAAAATCCAGCAGTTGGATATTCCAATTATCCTGGCAATCAACAAGGTTGACCTGTCCACACAGGAAAAGGTTTCGCTCCTAATTGAGCAGTGGGGGCAAATGATGCCCAAGGCCGATATTCTTCCAATATCAGCCCTGCACGGCTTTAACACCGATGCGTTGGTAAACATGATTGTTGAGAGGCTGCCCGAAGGGCCTGAGTATTTCCCCAAGGATACCTTAACCGACAAGACACTCCGCTTTTTTGCAGCCGAAATTATCCGGGAAAAAATCCTGCTGAACTACAAAAAGGAAATCCCATACTCGGTTGAGGTTGAAATTGAGGAGTACAAGGAATCGGAAACAATTGACCGTATTAGGGCGATAATCTATGTGGACAGGGAGTCGCAGAAGTCAATTATTATTGGAAGCCAGGGACGAATGCTAAAAAAGGTGGGAACCGAGGCACGCCTCGAGCTGGAAACCTTTCTGGGGAAAAAAGTATTCCTGGAGATTTACGTAAAGGTTGATCCCAACTGGCGCAACGACGAGGGCAAGCTCAAACGCTTTGGTTACCCCTTGTAATTCGATATTGGTAGTATTTCATTTAAAACGATATTTAGGGCAATGGGAAATTTAGTTGCTATTGTAGGAAGGCCCAACGTGGGTAAATCGACATTCTTTAACCGTTTGGTTGGCTGGCGACATGCCATTGTTGACGAAATTGCCGGCGTTACCCGCGACCGTATTTACGGGAAAAGCGATTGGAATGGAAAGGAATTCTCAGTGATTGACACGGGCGGTTGGGTGGAAAATTCCGATGATATTTTTGAGGAGGAGATACGCAAGCAGGTGCTTATTGCTATTGATGAAGCCGATATTATCACCTTCCTGGTTGATGCCCAGGAGGGCATAACCGACATGGATATTGCTGTAGCCGAGATACTGAGGCGGAGCTCAAAGCCCGTTTACCTGGTGGCCAACAAGGTTGACAATAACGCCATACGAATGCAAGCGGGTGAGTTCTACAGCTTGGGTCTTGGCGACCCATGGTGTATCTCATCCATCAATGGTTCCGGTACCGGCGATTTGCTCGATGATATAGTGAAACATTTCACCGATATTGATGAGTCAGCTGAGCAGAACGAAGTGCCCCGCATAGCCGTTGTTGGCCGTCCAAATGTGGGTAAATCGTCGTTAATC
>JAGPEQ010000048.1 GCA_018056955.1 Bacteroidales bacterium
GTTCAGGACTCCCTGATGCTGATTTCCGGCACACTGAACGATGCCGGTAAAACTATCACCCTGACAACTTCAACAACTACAACAACATCATACATATACAATAGCGCCATTCATTTAGGATCGGGGAAAATAGTAATAGCCGATGATGATCCCACCGATATTGATGGCGACGGTAACGGTATTTTCCGTAACCTGGAACTAAATAACACCGATGCCATAGCAGCGCCTGTAAGGCTAAAAGCCAACACTTCCGTTTCGGGTACTTTAACATTCTCGCAGGATAAACTGTTCGATATTAGTACCTACAATCTTAAATTTACTTCAACGGCAAGCATTTCAGGATCAAGCGCTACGCGTTACATTACCAGTTCAGGACAAGCTGGTAATGGAGGGGTAACCCGTACCTTTGCCTCAGGGGCAAATAGTTTCACTTTCCCTATTGGCGCCCCCTCAACAAATCATGCTGCACCAGCCTACACCCCTGCAACTGTAACCATAAATGGCACACCTACCGCATGGGGCAATATTACCATAGTGCCTGTTGGGTACGAACATCCTGCTACAACTACCAAAAATCGTTCACTTACCTACTATTGGCGGGTTAAAACAAGCGGTATGACCCTGGGTTCGGCAACCGCCACCATGGGATTCTCCTATGTTCAAACCGATGTGGTTACAGGGGCGGGAATTACCGAGGATGAATATGTGGCAGCCCGTTTTGATATAAATACTTCAACATGGTCAAAGGGTAATGCCAGCGATGTGGATGAGGCTAACAACTTAGTAGGTGAACCCGGAGCAGGAAATTTCCTTGAGAATGCAAGTTTCCTCGATGGTGACTATACTGCTGGCGACGATAGCCCTACCAATCCATTTGGAACTCCTACCGTTTTTTATAGTCGCCAGAGCGGATTATGGGGTAATGTTAACACATGGTCGTTAACAGGCCACAGCGGAGCACCTGCCGTTACTGTACCGGGTGCTAGTGATATTGTAATTATTGGAGATAGAGATTCTGTTTACCTTAATACAAACCTTACAACACCAAATGCTGATCCACGGAGCTGTGCCATACTTAAGATTGAAAGCGGTGCAGCGCTTGATGTAGGATTTAACCCGGCATCTTCGTTTTCACTTGTACTAAATCACCCTAACGGAAATGGGAACTTAAGAATTGCATGTGATTATGATGATTTATCTACTTTCCAATTCCCCTCAGGTGATTACTCAGAGTATAATGTTTCAATAGGAACAACTGAGCTCTATACAACGAATCCAATAGCTGGAACCACTTACTATCTACCAAACGGAATAACAAGTTATGGTAATTTAATTCTTTCGCCTCTTGGAGGTTCAAATATTATTTTCCCAAATAATAACCTTCTAATCTATGGTAATTTAATAACCCGTGGCCAAAATGCAGATTCATGGTTCTGCCCGGTTTGGAACGATAATTACCCCACTCCTCCTGCAACCCGAATAGCTAAGACAATTACTGTAAATGGTAATCTTGATATTCAGGGTGGTGGTTTAGTATGGTTTGGTGGTGGAGCCATAACCCAAACATTTGTAGTAAAAGGCGATGTTCTGGTCAACGATAACTCTGCCATCGACAATGGGGATGGTTCGTCGGCACTTATGAGCATTGGTGGAAGTTTAGTAAACAATACAACCGGGGCTACAGGCGGTGGAATTACCACTCCACGTGAATGCGACTTTAGAAATATTCCCTTGACCTTTACTGGAAGTAACACCTCGAGCGTTACTAACCAACGCAACAATCCGTTTACCCGATTTGGCACCGTTACTATTGATAAGGGAACCTCACAGGTCGATTCTCTTATAATTGATATTGGGGGTACGTTAACCACTCCAACCAACAACTGGCTTACACTCCGAAATGGCACGCTGGTTTTCCGCCGAACAAACCCCAATAGAGATTTTACCATATCTACAACCACGCCATTTGTCATCCCCGAAACCGCTGGTTTGCTTATTGATTACCCCAATAACAGCAATAACCGAAATGTTCTAATTGCTAACTCCAATGTCAATACTAATGATGTTACCCTAGCCGGAAAACTTACCGTAAGGGCCGGTAGGGTGTTTGTTGGGCCAACGAATGGAACAACAAATAATAATAACGATATAGTTTACACTGGCGATGGTAATTCAACACTGGTGGTTGAGGGAGGCCAACTTTTTATTAACGGGCAAATCCGTAGAAACACCTCTACAACAACAGGTGTGCTTAAGTATTACCAAAGCGGAGGTGAGGTAATAATTAACGGACAGGGTGGCGATGCCACAGCGCTTACCCGTGCTAAGTTAGAGGTAACTAATCCGGGTAGCGTATTTAATATGAGCGGGGGTACCATTACCATAGTTCGTGGGGGAGGTACAACCTTTGGCGATTTGTACATTCGCCCGGCAAGCGGTAGCGTTACAGGTGGGCAAATTATTTTTACCCAAACCCCATCATCATGGGCTACAGTCGATGCTGTTCAAAATTACAGGATGGATGCTAATGTTACTCTCAACAATTTGGTAATCACTGGTAAGTCAGCAGCAACTGCTCGTAATGCAACACTAACCCTCATGGTAAACCCCTTGGTGCTAAATGGTTCACTTACACTAACAAATAGTAATAGCTTTTTAACTGCCAATAATATCAATGTAACGCTAAAGGGCGATTTTACAAACAACGGAACCTATACACCGGGTACTAACACTACTACTTTTAACGGAAACACTCAATCAATTTTAGGTACATCCCTAACTACCTTCAACAATCTGGTTGTTAATCCAATTACCTCGGTTACTCTGGGGTCAAGCGACATAGCGGTAAGTGGTAATTTAACCCTATCGAGCGGAACGCTTGCATGTGGAAACTATAAGGTTACCCTAGCCGGAAACCTAACCAATAACGCCACATATACTGACAATGGCGATGGAACTGGAATCGTGCTTAAGGGATCGGGGTTACAGTATGTCTCCGGTACAGGTACTTTTAGTACGTTAGAACTATTCAACACTAACGGAGCACGCCTACAGAACTCCATAAGTCTTAATAAGAATTTAGTACTAACCCTAGGTAATCTGGATATCAACCAGTACATGCTGAATCTGGGTGTCAATAGTAATATAATGGGATCACCCTTCAGCGCTTCAAAGATGGTAGTGGTTGATGGCGTGTTTAGCAATGTGGGTATTCGCAAGTATTTCAGTTCATACTCCGGCCCATCTCAAACCTTTACCTATCCTATTGGCGTAACCGGAAAGTACACACCGGTAGAATTTACCTATACTGATAATACTACAACGGGCTACATCAGGGTAAATGCTATTAATGACCATCACCCCGGTGTAATTGACCCAACGCATGTTCTGCAATACTACTGGGAGGTTGAAAACAATGCGGTTGCAGGGTTAAATGGTTCACTAGTATTTAAGTACAAGGACGAAGATGTTCTGGGTTCAGAAACAGACTACATTGCCGCCCGAACTGTAGGGGGTACCAGCTGGAGCAAGGCTGCACCAGGTGCTGGAACCGATAATGTGGATGAAACCAATAACACCATTACATTCTACCTGTCAAACGCTAACGATTTAAATGGAGAGTACACAGCAGGTGAAGACCCGGCAATTCCCAATAACATACCCCAATTCACCTCCACAAAGGATGGGAATTGGAACGATCCTTCGGTTTGGGTACAATCGGGAGGCGACCCATATACGCTAACTGGAGGCCCTAATGGATTTATTGTTACAATTAGTGCCAGCGATACGGTAACCATTAACCAGAATCAAGCTTTTACCTATCGAACTACTATCAACGGCACCTTAAGAGCGCCACAGCCTTACTATGGGCATAATATTGGTATAATTCAAGGCCAAGGGACGCTGTACCTCGATGGAGGACCTTTCCCCGCTGGCCGATACGATAGCTTTGTGGATTGTTCAACTGGTGGTACAATTGAGTATGGTGGGTCAACCAACTACAACGTAGTTGCTGACCTGTATAGTCAGATTAGGCGATTACATTTTACGGGTACAGGTAGCCGCTACTTGCCAAATAAAGACCTAACCATTTGCGAACAGTTACTTATTAATGGACCTACCCTTGACAATTCCGTGAACAACCGTCAGCTAACAGTACTTGGAACCATGGAACGATACGGAACAGGTGCTTTCCGTGCAGGTACAGGAGCCAATGCCGTGGTTGAGTTTGCTGGTTCATCGGCTCAAAATTTGGGAGGCGCACTGGGTGACTTTACTGGAACAAACAAGTTTAACCATTTTAGAATTAATAATACCAATGGTTTAAATATTAACAGTGCCGGGAACATTGAGGTAGGAGGCAACCTTTACCTAACCAATGGTAACATTGTTACCACTTCAGCAAACCAGTTTATAATAACCAACACAGCAATTAACTGTGTTATACCTGCTGGTGGATCTAGTTCTTCGTATGTAGATGGTCCGTTAACCAAACGAATTCTCTCAGGCGATGAATTCAAGTTTCCGATTGGCAAGGGTAGTACAGTAGGGAACAAGATAAAACTATCATCGTCCACACCAGGTACAATCGATTGGACTGCGGAGTTTTTCACTCCAAACCCAACCTACAATAGCTATGCCGCTCCTCTTACCTATGTTAACTCCATGGAGTATTGGAGGGTTTCTGCTGCATCAGGTAGCCAAGCTTACGTTGGACTGGACTGGGATGCTGCAAGCGATTTAACACCCCTTATGACCCAGAATGGTCTGTCCGATATGCGAGTAGCTTATGATAATAGCGGTACATGGACAGAGTTGAGTTCAACTGCAACTGGTAATTCAACAGCTGGAACTGTAACCACATCATCACGAGTTACTATACCTGCCGCTGGTACGCAAAATTATACTACTGCATGTATTAATACCACCAAACCTAGAGCAAGGTTTAACCCCACGGGCCCAGTTTGCGGCGACTCAGGCATTCCTGTAATATTTATTGGTTCAGTTAGGCCACTTAACTACACTTTAAGCTATACCAAGGATGGAGTAGCCCAAACCCCTGTTACAGTTACTGCTGAACCTTATGTACTCCCAACCGATGCTATTGGTGCAACCTATCAGCTAACAGGTTTTACCTATAACGTACCAGCAAGCCCCACCACAGGGGTTGTTGACCCAACTCCAGTAACTACCTATACCCGCCCTACTACAGCAAATGCAGGGCTCGATCAGTCGTTATGTGGTGCAACCTCAACAACGCTTGATGCCAATACACCTACAGTGGGTACCGGGCAATGGAGTATTATAAGTGGTTTAGGAGGAACAGTTGTGCAACCCACTATACCAAATAGTAATTTTAATGGTATTAATGGTAATAGCTACACACTACGCTGGACTATAACCAATGGCGGATGTACATCTACTGATGATGTTAACATTTCATTCCCATTACTCCCTGAGCAACCTGCTGGATTTGTTACCTCCGACAATAATGTATGTCAGGGTGATATAAACGTAACGTACTCTGTAGCCAACAATCCAACCCTTACTTATACATGGGGTTATTCTGGAACCGGAGCAACAATTAATGGTAGTGGAAATTCAATTACCATTGATTATGCAGGAAATGCAACCTCAGGCGATGTTAGCGTTTATACCACAAACGGTTGTGGTAATAGTGCACCATTAACCTTAGCAGTTACTGTGAATGAGAGGCCAAATGCCACTATTGCCATCACAGGTTCGAGCTCAATTTGCGATGGTGATCATAGTGAGTTGACCATAACATTTGCTGGTGGAACCTCGCCCTATAGCTACCAATTAACCGATGGAACAAATACTTATAACTTCAATAACGTAACATCACCCCATGTTTATACCACTCCTAACTTGGTGTGGAGTGGCCCAAACCCCGATAAAGTAATTACCTATTCTATTCCAACGGTTACCTCGGCAAATGGTTGTAGCAATACGGGTTCCAATACTGTAGATATAAATGTCTACAAAATCCCCGAAACCGGGCCACAGTACCATGTCCCCAATAACTTTGCATTCTAGCTAAACAGAACCCTGGTGATGAGCCGGGGTTTTTTGTTTAGTATTCAGTGTGCAGTGTGCAAAGGATAAAGGTTAAAGGTTAAAGGTTAAAGGATAAAAATTTAAATTTCAGATTTCAGATTCAAGATTTAAGGTAATCTCTTATGCCATCAACCATCAACTATCAACCAACAACTATATCGGTATCACAGAGTTACACAGTGTAACACGTGTTGCACAGAGAGTATAACATAGCATTCACGAACAACGATTCACGAACAACGAACTACGCTTCCAGCCCCGTAGGGGCGATATATTTGTAACCAATGAGCTACTCCACTAGTATAGCGATACTCGCAATGCATATACCAAAGAGCAAGGGGGTAACGTTGCATCGCAACGGGAAAGCATTGCAAAGAGTGATTTACACGTTCTTTCTTGTCTTGATACAAGAAAGAACCAAAGAAAATCAAGGCTGAAAAGCCCGACCCGATGGGTGCCCCGTGGGTGGAACTGCCACGCGATACTATTCGCCACGCCTGCGGCGTGACTCATGTGGTATCGCTTACTAAGCCCACTGCCACGTTCCACCCCCGACCCATTGCCGGGTCTGGCTTTTATGCCACTGCTTGCTTTTTCCGCTCCATTCCTTCTCAGGGTAAAGGACTGTGGTGAGACTGTTTTCCACATTCAACCTAGATGACCCCTCTAAATCTCCCCTGATAGGGGAGACTTTAACGGCCCTCCCCTCTCCTGTCAGGATAGGGGCTGGGGTGAGGTCAATTCCACGAACAACGCTCCCAGCCCTGTAGGGGCGTAATATTTGTAACCAAAGTGCTACCTCCACTAGTATAGCGATGCACACAATACATATGCCAAAGAGCAAAGGGGTAACGTTGCATCGCAACGGGAAAGCATGACAAAGAGCCATTCACATGTTCTTTCTTGTCTTGATACAAGAAAGAACCAAAGAAAATCAAGGCTGAAAAGCCCGACCCGATGGGTTCCCCGCGGGTGGAACTGCCACGCGATACTATTCGCCACGCCTGCGGCGTGACTCATGTGGTATCGCTTACTAAGCCCACTGCCACGTTCCACCCCCGACCCATTGCCGGGTCTGGCTTTTATGCCACTGCTTGCTTTTTCCGCTCCATTCCTTCTCAGGGTAAAGGACTGTGGTGAGACTGTTTTCCACATTCAACCTAGATGACCCCTCTAAATCTCCCCTGATAGGGGAGACTTTAACGGCCCTCCCCTCTCCTGTCAGGATAGGGGCTGGGGTGAGGTCAATTCCACGAACAACGCTCCCAGCCCTGTAGGGGCGTAATATTTGTAACCAAAGTGCTACCTCCACTAGTATAGCGATGCACACAATACATATGCCAAAGAGCAAAGGGGTAACGTTGCATCGCAACGGGAAAGCATGACAAAGAGCCATTCACATGTTCTTTCTTGTCTTGATACAAGAAAGAACCAAAGAAAATCAAGGCTGAAAAGCCCGACCCGATGGGTTCCCCGCGGGTGGAACTGCCACGCGATACTATTCGCCACGCCTGTGGCGTGACTCATGTGGTATCGCTTACTAAGCCCACCGCCACGTTCCACCCCCGACCCATTACCGGGTCTGGCTTTTATGCCACTGCTTGCTTTTTCCGCTCCATTCCTTCTCAGGGTAAAGGACTGTGGTGAGACTGTTTTCCACATTCAACCTAGATGACCCCTCTAAATCTCCCCTGAGAGGGGAGACTTTAACGGCCCTCCCCTCTCCTGACAGGAGAGGGGCTGGGGTGAGGTCAATTCCACGAACAACGCTTCCAGCCCCGTAGGGGCATAATGTTTGTAACCCTATGACAACTCCCACACGTAAAGCGATGCACACAATATTTTTCCAAAGAGCAAGGGGGAAGCATTGCATCGCAACGGGAAAGCATGACAAAGAACTATAAAAGACATTAAGGTAGAGAAGGTACAAAGAGATGCTTCGGCTAGCTCAGCATGACAGGAGAGAATAAAACGATGTTTTTTCAGACTTTTAATCACAAAAATCTTTTGTGTGATGTTATGATTTTGCAGTGCGTTATGGTTATATTTGCGTGAGGGATACGGAGGGTGCGCAGCAGCACATACCCGCCAGGGGGCGGGTATTGCCGGAGCGAAGCGAAGCCCGGAGTAGCCCGACCCCTTCAGGGGGCACGCCCAAATACTTTTTGCTATGGACATTACACTTAACAATTTGCCGGAGCACATAGATACCAATAAGGCTGCTATTACCGTTAACGAGCTGCTAGCCTTTAAGCATTTCTCCTTTAAAATGCTTGTGGTTAAAGTGAATGGTAAACTGGTTAAAAAGGACGAGTATAGCCTAGCAACCATCAAGGATGGCGATGATGTGCAGGTTATTCACCTGATTAGTGGAGGTTGACATGCCGGTTAGCGAAATTACTTTCTGGAAATGGTTTTTGCCCAAACTTAGGAATAAGTTTTTCCTGACAGTTTTTATTTTTTTAATCTGGATGCTGATTTTTGATAGTAGCAACTGGGTAGAAATGCTTGCCGCAAAGCGCCGTATAAAGAGCCTTGAGGAAGAAAAAGTTTACTACCTGCAAAAGATTGAAGAGGATAAAAAGAAAATTAAGGAGTTACGCACCAATGCCGAAAACCTCGAAAAATTCGCGCGGGAACAGTATCTTATGAAAAAACCAAACGAGGATATTTTTATTGTTGACGAAACCGATTTGTAGCCTATGAACTTTTTTGCCAGCCACTGGGGTAGCATAGATGGTAAGGATGTAATGAAATACTCCATATCCACCGAGGGGGGATTGGAGGTATCCATATCGAACCTGGGTGCTGCCATGGTGGCCATGCGCCTCCTGAACGATGAGAACGAACCGCTTAACCTGGCTTATGGGCTTTTACGCCCATCGGACTACCTGAAGGCCGATTACTACCCTGGGGTAATTGTTGGGCGGTATGCCAATCGTATTGCTAACGCCAAATTTACCATTGGTTCCGATGAGTATGCGCTATGCGCTAATGAGGGTAAAAACATCCTGCACGGCGGGAAAATAGGTTTTAGCCATAGAGTTTGGGAAACCGTAATGTTTGAGGAGCATAATGGGGTGTGCATGCTGGAGTTTTACCTAAAAAGCCCACATGGCGACCAGGGATTTCCAGGAAACGTTGAGGTTTGGGTGATTTACCAGATTACCGATGATAATCAGGTGAGCATTAGCTACCGCGCTGTTACCGATAGGCCTACCCACCTAAACCTTACCACTCACGGATATTTTAACCTGAGCGGTTTTGAAACCGATGTACTTGACCACATGCTGCGCATCGATGCCAACCATTACCTGCCGGTTAACAGCGAGCTTATTCCAACCGGCGAAATCCGAGAGGTTGATGGTTCACCCTTCGATTTCCGGAAGTTTAAGGCCGTTGGGGCCGATATCGACCTGGTGGGGACTTGCTACGACCATTGCTATGTGCTGAACAACCCATCAATTGACAATCCATCGGTGGTGCTGTTCAACCCCAAAACCCATATAGGGTTAACCATTTACACCACACAGCCCGGCATTCAGCTTTACACCCCTATGAATAAGCCAAATATTGCCAACCCCATGATAAAACTACCCGAAAAAGGTAACTGGGCGGTATGCATGGAACCCCAACACTTCCCCAACTCACCTAACGAGGGTAGGTTCCCTACAACGCTTTTGCTACCCGGTCAGGAATACGACCATACAACCATACTATCAGTTACCATGGGGGGCGTTGATAAATAATCTACTGAATTTATACACCTTGTATTGGGTTTGATATTTGAATGACCTTTTCAATCAACAGGCGAAAGAATCAGTTGTTCCAAAAACCAATGATTAAGCGGATTGATAATTATTTTGAACTCAGTAAGGCTAACACGTCAATAAGAACCGAGGTTCTAGCCGGTATAACCACTTTCATGACCATGGCCTACATTCTTGCGGTTAATCCTTCTATATTGTCGAATACCGGAATGAGCCGCGATGCACTTTTTACCACAACAGCCCTGGCATCGTTTTTGGCAACCATGATAATGGCAATTTGGGCAAGGCTGCCTTTTGCGCTGGCGCCAGGAATGGGACTTAATGCCTTTTTTGCCTTTACGGTAGTGCTTGGAATGGGGCACTCGTGGCAGTTTGCTTTAACAGCCGTATTCCTGGAAGGGTTGATATTCATTGCATTAACCTTCTTAAATATCCGGGAGAAAATAATTGATGCTATCCCTCTTGGAATTAAACATGCCATATCGGCTGGCATAGGGTTGTTTATAGCCTTTATTGGCCTTCAGAATGCAGGGGTGATTGTAAAGAACGATAACGTGATGGTGGGATTGGGGCAAATGGGTTCCCCATCGGTTTTGTTGTGCCTTGCCGGTGTGATTGTAACCGGTGTTTTACTGGCTCGCAAGGTTAAAGGGGCTTTGCTTATCGGGATTTTTTTGGTTACCCTTGCAGGCATTCCCTTTGGTTTAACTGAATTACCCCAAGGCGGATTATTTAGTATGCCACCTTCAGTTGAACCAATAGCATTCAAGTTTGAGTTTCATACTATTTTGAGTATCGATATGCTGATAGTGCTTTTTACTTTTTTATTCGTTGACATGTTCGATACTTTAGGAACCCTAGTTGGCGTAGCCACAAAAGCAAACATGTTAGATGAAAAAGGCAAACTACCCCGTGCTAGGCAAGCCCTGTTTGCCGATGCCATTGGCACAACTCTTGGGGCCATGCTTGGCACAAGCACTGTTACTACCTATGTTGAGAGCGCATCGGGGGTTGCTGAAGGTGGTCGGACTGGTTTGACTTCATTTACTACAGCCATGCTTTTTATTGCTGCACTTTTCTTTTCGCCCATGTTTTTAATGGTTCCTGCAGCAGCAACTGCTCCTGCATTAATTCTTGTGGGTTCTTTTATGCTAAGCCCTATACTTAAAATTGATTTTAATGATGTAACCGAAGCAATTCCTGCCTTTTTTACAATTATAATGATGCCATTAACCTATAGCATTGCCGAGGGAATTGTATTTGGCATGCTATCGTATGTTTTGCTTAAGGCATTTACCGGAAAGGTAAAACAGGTTAGCTTGGTTATGTGGGTTTTATCCCTTTTCTTTTTGCTGAAGTTTTTAGTTTAGGTAAAGCGTTATACCCATGCCTAAACTCCAAATTTTGTTCAGTTTTACAAAATCGGTTCTAAAATATTCCAAAAGGTAAGCATCAAGGGTCGAGAACTCAAAGTAAACGCCCAAGTTTTTTTGAGCTACCGAAAAATTAAATTCACCTCCCCAAAAAGGAGATAAATGGATTTTATTCTGAAAATAGTAGTTCTCCGGGTAATGTGGTGGCAAGCGGTTAAACGTATTATTGGTTATGCCCCAGTTTACCGATATTCCCGCAATAGGTGTAAAACATCCAAGTATTGGATTTTGTGTAAGCTTAAATCGATTTTTAAGAGATATGGTGTGAACGGTTATGTTGCTCCCTCCAAAGTTTCTATCGAGGAAACCATATAGTAAAGTTGGTTGATATCCATTACGGAAATCGTAACCCGCACCAAAAGATACAAAACCTATACTCCCTGCATACTGAACTTTGAATTGCGTTGGCATAAACCAGTATGGCTTTATGGTTACAGTATCGTTTTTAAGCACTATCTTTTTCTCCTCGGTAATCTTTTGCCTTAGCCCTTTTACTGGGTCTTCAGCATGTAGCCTTGGATGATAAAGCAAAATCAATAATCCCAAAAGTAAAAATCTATTCGTTTTCATGGCTAAAAGTGGATTACTTCAACATCTATGTTGTTTTCCTTTACCTTAACCAGAACAACTTCATGGTCCTCGCTATCGCCACAGGCAAGATAATTTACATTGCCATAAAGATCAGCGTAATGCTTGTCATGGTAAAACCGATGAATATGTCTGTGTATTGAGTAATCGACATTGTTTTTTGCGAGCAGGTAGTTGTAATATAGCTCATTACCATGGCTAAATTGTTCATCCCACGGAGGGATGTGTGTAAACACAAATTTATGGGTGTAGGTTGCTGTAGCTGAGATGGTTGATTTTAACCATTCAAAGTCAGGGTCTTTAGTATTACGTTCCCAGGTGATATCATCAAAAAACACAAGCAGGCAATTGTTATAGGTAAACGAAAAGTTGGTGGGGCCAAACATGTCGCGATACATGTATTCGCCATTCGATAGGTAATCGTGATTGCCAATAATTGTGATTAATGGATATTTCAGCGGTTTGATTATATCCCTGTACCACAGAAATTCTCTATAAATACCACTTAGGGTGATATCTCCCATGTGTATTACCATGTCAATGCTATCGAGGTTATTGAGCACCGATATTTGCTTGATAAAATCATCGTAATAGGTATGGCTGTCGCCTATAATGGCAAATGTAAAGGGCTTAAATGTTTTAGAGCTTTGCAACTGAAGTTTACCAATTGCTGTTTGGTTTAAACTTCTTGAGCCTTCCTGAACCTTTCCCTCGTAGGGGCTATACTCCATTAGGTCGGTGCAAGCGTAATTTAAAATTGAAAGTAAAACGCTGATATAAAGACCAATTTTTCGCATTGCTTAAAAATTTTAAATGATTATCCGCATGAATTCCTATTGTAAATTCTTGACCTAAAATCGGTGTTGTAGCTTACAGCAGCAATAAGAAACCCGTCGAAGAAGGCATCACCAAAATAACGTCGGTTAAATTTATAGCAGAACTCATTGAGATAGTATTGTAAGTATTCATTAGTAAGCTGATGGTGTACATCCAACAACAATCGTTTAACGTTGCCAATGGCAATGTTTACCCATGGTAATGTTTTTGGCAGGTCTTCTTTCTTTATAGCCTGCGCATGATGTGATTTGACCTGTTCGAACAACTTACTGTAAGGAGTTGCATCATTGGTGGTCAATTCCGCCTTTGGATTTACGTGTTCATTGACAGTTTTTGAAATGGTATCAGCCCTTAAATCTTCGATAACCAACATTTTTAGATGATTGACACGTTTGGGCTTTTTGCCCGGTTTGGGATTTTCCACGAAGGAACTTTCGTTCACAACCACTGCTTTGGGTTGTCTTTGGCTTCCTATGCCCCGCTTGAGAGGTTTATCCTTTTCTTCCTCCGCAATTAATGTAGCGATAAAAGCATTGTCGAGTTCTACCTCATCGGTTAATTGGTACAAATTATAGCGTTTCCCCATCACATCGCGTAATTTGCATACCATCTCCCAAATAGGCTGATAGCGTTTATGGCCTAATTGTCGTTGCAGTTCTGCAGCAGAGTACGATTTTTTGGTGCTGGTAAGCAGATGCATGGCAGCATACCAATACATAAAAGGTAATTTGCTGTTTTCCAACACTGTTCCTGAGCGTAAGGATTGCCGGTGATGACATTGTTTACATTCGTAACACAGCTTATTCTGTAGCCAATAGGGGTGCACACAACCCCATTTGGGACAAACGACCCCGCAAGCATCTCTTTGAGCCTTGAAATGCTCGATACAAGACTTTTCGACGGGGAATTGTGCACTGAATTTAATGATATTCATAAGAACTATAGATATTGATCTTATGACATAAATACGATGAATACCAGTGAATTATACATATTTTTAACAACTATTTTCTGAAAAGTATATCGTAATTTATCCCTTTTTAAGTAGATACAACAAAATAATAATGAATTTGACATTGCGAGCCTGCCCTTGCCTTGCCCTGCCTTTGCTGGCAGGCAGGGAGTACTTTTCCAGAAGAAGCAATTTATTGTAAATCAATGCCAATGATTGCTTCTCCCATCAAACAACGCCTGGATCGCAATAACGTAAAAATAATATTGTTACTAAAGCGGATAATCATAAATTTTATTAAAGCCCCCAATTAACTGGGGGCTTTAACGTGATTTAACAACGTAAAAAATTAATCGAAAAAGTAATCCTCAATGGACCACATACAAGCAGTAACCAGTTCATTATCATTAAATGCATTACGATTGAATTCGCGGATTTTCTGCATAACCATTTTAGCCTTCTCATCCTCGGTGATTTGGATAAATACCGTAGAGTTATATCCGGGCCAAACGGGATTGTTAAAACGGTGGTCGCCTTTCTTATTCTTGGCCGTAACCTGCTCCACAACCTGAAAGTCGCGAACGTTGTTATCGTCAAGCATTTTGAGTAATGGCTCAAGAACAGCAACGTTGCAGGTGCAATATATCATCTTCATAGCTAACATCAATTTAGTTAAACAAAACCGATTTATTGGTATCCACTTCGGCCTTACGCTCATTATCGTGGAAAATGGCATAAATGGTAGGCACAAGCAGCAGGGTGATAAGGGTTGAAACCAGTAGCCCGCTAATCATGGTGATCCCAAGTGGTGAGTATGCCTCGCGTCCCATACCGCTGCTGGTAGCCATAGGCACCATGCCCAAAAGCGTTGTAAATGTAGTCATAAGCACCGGACGCAAACGGCTTCGGCCTGCTTCGGCAATGGCATCGTAAAGCTTGTAACCACGCTTACGTAGCAGGTTGGTGTAGTCAACCAGCACTATACCGTTATTCACCACAATACCCATAAGCATAATTAAACCCACAAAAGTTGTGATACTGAGGGTTAAACCGATTAGCTTGAAAGCCCAAATGACCCCAATAAAGGTAACCGGAACAGCAAACATAATGATGAATGGGTCACGGAAGCTCTCGAACTGCGATGCCATTACCATGTAAACAAGCAACACGCCAAGAGCCAGAATGAGGTAAAGGTCGCCAAATGACTCCCCTTGGTCAGTGGTTTGGCCAGCAATTTCTACGGTAACATCGCTTGGAATATCCAAGCCGGCCAGAATCCTTTTAGCCTCCTTATGTGCATCGCCTAGCGAAACATCGTTTAGCTCAGCCATAACCTTAACCACACGTTGTTGCCCTTTACGGTTAATCTGGAGTGGGCTGGTTCCCATCTCCACCTCGGCCACAGCCGATAGCGGTATGGTTTGGTTCAGCAGGTTTTTAAGCTGTATGTTGCGGATTTGGCTGATATCGTTACGGTACTCGGGCGAGTAGCGCAGGGTTATATCGTACTCATCGCCTCCCTCCTTAAACTCGCCGGCCTCAGTACCATATATACTCTGGCGAACCTGTAGGCCAATCATGGCTGAGTTCAGGCCCATGGCCGAAGCCTTGCGCTTATCAACCCTGATTTGAACCTCGAGTTTTCCCTTATCAACGTTATTGATAACATCGCTAAAGTATTTGGATTGGCGCATGCGGGCAGTAATGGCTTCGGCTGTGCTGTTTATACTGCCAAAACTGTTGCCTGAAACCTCAATCTCAATAGGTTTTTTATTTCCTGTAACAGCAGCTGAGATGATACTACCCCCAAGCAAGTTAAAGTTCTCCACTTCGGGAATGGCGGCAATGTGCGGACGAACTCTATCGGCAATTTGTCTTGCGGAATACTTGCGTTCATTAGGTTTGGAAAGGTGACACATCACCGTAGCAATGTTTTTACCCTCGCTAAAGCCCACCGACGACAAAAGCCCCTCCTCGGTTTGTCCGGAAATCGATGCCAATGAGCCGGGAACCATTTCAGGAATCTCATCCTGGAATATTTGCATAACTACCTGAGCCACACTGTCGGTTTTGGTGGTTGATGTTCCCACCTCGGTTTCAATTACTGCAACCACATCGCCAGCATCGAACTCAGGGATGTAGTCGGTTCCCAAGCCCTTACCAACCCAAAGGCTGAATGCCAGCAGGGCAACCGTTACTATAACAGTAAATGTTTTGTGGTGAACAACCCATGCCAATGCTTTCTTATAGCCATTTTCAAGTTTCTGAAACATACGTTCACTCCACTCGAATAGCTTTCCGTGGCGGCGTTTTTCGTTCTTTTTCATGCCCTCAAGCATTTGCGACGATGCCATTGGGGTTAGGGTAAGCGCTGTGAATAACGAAGCTATTAAGGTTACTGAAGTTAGTATGGCCAGCTGCTTGAACATGATACCCACAATGCCACCCATGAATATCATGGGCAGGAATACCACAATGGTGGTAAGGGTTGATGCTGAAATTGCCATACCCATCTCACTACTACCGAAAATTGCTGCCTGCTTGGGCTTAGCCCCTTTCTCAATATGCTGGGTTATATTCTCAAGCACCACAATGGCATTATCCACTACCATACCCGATGCCACCACCAACGACATCAAGCTGAAGATGTTGATTGTCCACCCTGAAGCAAACATCACAATGAATGCCACAATCAGCGAGAAGGGTATTGTTATGAAAATGATAAAGCTCTGCTTCCAGTTACGCAGAAATGCCATAACCACAAGCACCACAAAGAACAGAGCATACCAGAGCGATTCGGAAAGGTTGTTGATGGATTCAGTGATAAGCTCGTCGCTCTTCATCACCTCGGTAATGCTAACATCCGATGGTAGGGCGGGTTTAATTTCAGCAACCTTTTTGCGTATTTTCTTAACCACCTCAAGGGTGTTCTCACCCGATTGCTTTTGCACCATCAGGGTGACCCCTTTCCCGTTTGTGGTTCTTCCCACATCGTCCTTCTCCTTATACTCATCGCGCACCTCGGCCACATCGCTAAGGCGAATAACCTTACCGTTGAAGCTGATTAGAGCCATATCGCGAAGCTCATCAACACTGGCAATATCGCCGGGAATGCGAACCGAGTAGTCATCGTTGCCCACCTTTATATTTCCACCGGGGATAGAAATATTCTGTGCCTTTAGCACGGTTGCCACCTGGTTGAGCGACAGGTTGTAGGCGTGTAGCTTAACGGGGTCGATATCAACCTTAATCTCCCGTTCGGGTGCGCCTATTACAATTACTGAGCCCACTCCCGGCACCTTGCGTAGCTTGCTGGCCACCTCATCGTCAACAATCTTGTAAAGCCCGTTATAGCTCTCGTTGGCGGTAACGCCATACACCAAAACAGGCATCAGTGAACTGTTTACCTTGAAAATAATTGGGTTATGAGCATCGCGGGGGAGTTTATTCTTTACCAGCTCAATAAGGTCGCGAGCATTATTGGCTGCTGAAGTAATATCGGTTCCCCACTCAAACTGAAGCTGAACAAACGATACGTTCTCCTTGCTTTGCGATGTTATCTCCTTTAGGTGTTCCGTTCCCGATAGGATTTTTTCCAACTTTTTGGATACCTGCTCTTCCACCTCATCGGCGCTGGCGCCCGGATATACAGTAATTACCGTAAGAGTGGGTAACTCCATTTCGGGCATAATGTCGAGCGGTAGCCTGGTAAGCGATACCACGCCAAAGAGCAGGATTGCCACAAACAACATGGCTGTGAATACAGGCCTTTTTACGGCAACTTGTGGTAGTTTCATGTTCTTCCGTTTTTTTAGGATTTTTACCTGTTGCTCACCTTAACCTTTAAACCGTCGTTCACGCGGTTTTTGCCTTCGAGGATAATTTCGGTACCTGCATCGATACCCCTAACGGCAACATGCTCACCTATGGTTTGCAGGCGCTCAACCTTAACACGGTGAACGGTATCGTTAACCACAGTAAATATAAAATCGTCCGATGTGCCAGGCATACGGTAAATGCTACGCAGGGGCACCACTGCCGATTTCACCTCGGGTAGCATTACATCAACAAAGGCAAACATCCCCGGTTTAACCTCCATGTTTGAGTTGGGAATGGTAACCTCAACCGATGTGGAACGGGTTGTGGTTGAGAGCATGGGCTTAATTCTATCAACCTTTCCCTGAAAGGTTTTTCCGGGCATACCATCGAGCTTAACCACCACAGGTAGGCCTTTACGGATATGGATTAAATCCTTTTCGTTCACATCGAACTTTACAGTGGCAGGGTCAATTTGCATCAGCCTTACAATGCCCGAACGCATGGAATAGCCGGGTTCCAGACCGGGGTTAAGGAAGTACACTTCTCCTTCCTCCATCATTCGCTCGGCAATTATGCCGCTGAAGGGAGCGTAAACCTGTGTGTTCTTTTTAACCATTTCGACCTTTGCGGTTGAAGCATCGTATTTAGCCTTAACATGGTCGTACTCCATCTCGCTTATGCTTCCCTTCTCTCGTAAGCGCGATACACGCTCAAAATCCTTCTTGATGGTTTCGTGCTCAATCATTGCCTGGGTAAGCATCTCATCGGAAAGTTCCACAATGAGATCGCCCTTTTTAACCATCTGGCCCTCCTCAAAGTAGATTTTTTCAACCTTTCCGGGTAGAGTAGCGCCTAAGTTTGCCTCCTTGTAGGCAAATACTGTACCTGTAAAGGTTAGAACCGGATTGAAAGTGCGCTCCTCAACCCTGATGGTGGATACAAGAGGAACATTCACTTCGCTTTGGGCTTGTTCCTGCTTATTGCCACTGCACGATACAAAAACCAACGCAGCAGCTGCTGTAAATAGTAAAATTAATCGTTTCATGGTTTAATATTTTTAATTGATTCAAAATTCCAAATTCAAAATTTCAGAAGTGCGTTTAACCAGTCTATTTCAAACTTCCTGTAACGCGTTTAAGATTAACCACATTCAGCCTGTATTCCATGCGGGCATCAATCAGGTCGCTGAAAGCATTCTGCCACATAGCTTGAGCCTCAAGCACGTCGGAAGTTTTTTGGCGGCCACTCTCAAAGGCATCGCGGGCAACCTTTAGGTTTTCCTCGGCCTGTTTTAAGTTTACCTGTGCCATTTCAACCTTCTTGATTGACTCGTTGAGCTGAAAAATGGCCTGCTGCACCTG
>JAGPEQ010000049.1:0-12439 GCA_018056955.1 Bacteroidales bacterium
CTACATACAACGCAAGTTTGAGGGTGAGTTTGAACTACCGGTCGATGAGGTTGAACAGCTGTTTATTGATTTGGTATCGTCAAAGGAGGTTCGCGAAGCTGGGAAACTAATCAGCCAGCGCTTAGGTCGCCCGTTACAGCCATTCGATATCTGGTACGATGGATTTAAAGCCCGCAGTGGCATCCCTGCTGAAAAACTTGATGGCATTACCACCAAGCGTTTTCGCGATGCCAAAGCCTTTGAGGCTGAGCTTCCAAATATCCTAACCTCGCTCGGATGGAGCAAGGAAAAAGCTAAATTCATTGCCGACCGGGTAAAAGTTGAGGCCTCGCGTGGCGCAGGGCATGCATGGGGTGCCGAAATGCACAACGATGTGGCACTCCTCCGCACCCGTGTTCCTGCTTCGGGCATGAACTACAAGGGATTTAACATTGCCATGCATGAGTTTGGCCACAACGTGGAGCAAACCATTACCCTGCACGATGTTGATTACTACATAATGCACGGTGTGCCCAACACAGCCTTTACTGAGGCATTGGCATTCGTGTTCCAGAAACGCGACCTTGATGTGCTGGGTATGAAGGAGGTTAACCCCGATAAGGAATACCTTGAAACCCTCGATAACCTTTGGTCGTGCTACGAAATTATGGGCGTATCGCTGGTTGATATCAACCTCTGGAAGTGGTTGTACAACAACCCCAATGCTACCGCCGATGAGGTTCGTAATGCTACCCTTACCATTGCGCGCGACATTTGGAATAAATACTACGCCGATGTGTTTGGCAGCACCGACGAGCCCATACTTGCCATTTACTCACATATGATTGACAATCCGCTTTACCTATCGGCTTACCCAATAGGTCATCTTATCGATTTTCAGTTGGAAAAGCAGTTCCGTGGCCGCTCATTTGCTGCAGAGGTTGAACGGATTTACTCACAGGGTCGTTTAATCCCTCAACTCTGGCTTAAGAAAGGTGTTGGTGAGCCACTTTCGGTTACTCCTATTCTTGAGGCATCGGCAGTAGCCATACAAAAACTCTCCGAGAAAAAGTAAATCAGTCCAACAATACTTGAAAGCCGTCCGCATTAGGACGGCTTTTTATTTATACCAGAACAGGGTTAGTGGCTGTTTTCAAATCTTTTTACGGTCTGAGCGATAGTTCCATACTTCCTGCCGAACAAAACCACCGCAAACAGACAAAGCAATCCTGCTATTGCAAGGGTTAGCTGAACACCAATTGTAGGGCTAATTGAGCCAAGTAAAAGGCTTCCAAGAGGTGTAATACCCATAAACGATAAACCGTAAAGTGCAACCACCCTTCCCCGCTTATCCTCATCAACAATGTGCTGCAGAAGAGTGTTCGTTGCCGCAAACTGAACAATCATACCAAATCCAGTAATAAATATTACTCCAAGCGATACAGCTGTATTTGATGAAAGCGAGAAAACAAACAATCCAATACCAAAAAGGATGGAAGAAACAAGAATAATCTTTGGTAAACTTCTAATGCTTTTCCTCGAAGCTAAATAGAATGCACCCACCAATGCACCAGCACCTAGCGAGCCAGTGAGAAATCCAAGCAACTGTGAGTTGCCATGAAGGATATCGCGGGCAAAAACGGGCATAAACACCTGAAACGGCAAGCCAATAAACCCTATTGACGAAATTAGTAAAAGTAAATACCTAATTGTTTTATTCCGGTATGAATAAGCTAAACCCTCAGCCAGTTCCTGGAAGATGGAACCATGGTGATGATGAGTATTCATAGGCTTTACCCTCATCGACATTAACGATGCTATAACTGCCATGAAGCTTAACCCATTGATTATAAAGCACCACCCTTCGCCTAATAACGCAATAATAAAACCACCTATGGTAGGCCCAATAAAACGGGCCGAGTTAATAAGTGTTGAGTTTAACGCAATGGCATTCTGAAGCAAGTCCCTGTCACCAACCATTTCCAGCAGAAAAGCGTGACGGAATGGAGTATCGAAAGCAAGCGAAACTCCATTTATAACAGCAATCAGTATGATATGCCAAATTTGAAGCACTCCAGTAAGGTAAAGCGCTGCTAGGGTAAAGGCCATAACCATTGATAAAGCCTGCGAACCAATAAGCACATACCTTCGGTTTACCCTGTCGGCGTAAACGCCGGCTATTGGCGTTAGAAAAAGCGATGGGATTTGACCTGCAAAACCTACTAACCCAAGCAGAAAAGGGGAATCGGTTAACCGATATATAAGCCAACCTAATGCCAAGTTCTGAATGTAGGTACCCATGAGCGAAACAATCTGCCCATAAAAGAACATCCTGAAGTTAGGGCTTTTCAAAGCCCTAAAAGCAAAACCAACCCGGTTAAAGTATGAACGTATATCGATGTACCTGAACATGCATTAAAATTGAATGCCCGCGGCTAAACCCACCATTCCATTCCCATTAAAGTAGGGAACAATTACAGCATGCATTTGACCCCTACTCCGTTGTTTTAGTTTAAATCGTTCGTAAGTATAGTACGATATTTTAGTACTTAGTATTCCAATTCCTGCACCTGCAAAAACATCGGTTATCCAATGCTTGTTATTGATTACCCTTGCAAAACCAATTGTACCTGCAATGGCATAACCAGCCACACCAATCTATACTGTATGGTCCTTGTACTCCTGCCACAAAAACTCAGCTCCTGTAAAGGCCATAGCAGTATGTCCCGATGGGAATGAGGTTGTAGAACTACTATCGGGCCGCATAACACCGGTTGTATGCTTAAGTACTCGCACCACTGCCAATTGCAGTACAAACGAGCCAGAAAGTATAGCAGTTCTGTCCCAAAACGAATGCTTCGCCTTTAGTCCCGCATCGTCGAGTATGTAAACCGCTAAGCCAGGAACATACTGAAAGTAATCGTCGGCTCTGTACTTTGTATTTATGTGCTCTAACACCTCGCTGCGGATTCCAGTGTTCCAGCGTTTCAGTTTCGGATTATTGAGACCAATCACACCATAAGTGATTAGCGATACTGGAATAATTGTATTCTTAACCGTAAGCCTATACTCCAGCTTTGGCCGTTGACTTAGGCTATCAATCCGGGTAAGCTGTTGTGAAAAGCCATTTAGGTAAAAAAGTATCCCAAAAATCAAAATAATTCTTGTTTTCAAAACCTCTTTTTTTTTGCAAAGATAAACATCTAAATATGACTATTTAGCCATTTGTAAATGTAATTTAACCTAACGCTTGGATTAAACTAACATGGATTAGTTATATTTGCTTAGAATTTAATTAATAAAGAAGACTAAAAGTGAATAAGTACAAAACCATAGCCCTAGTAGCACACGATAACCGCAAACGCGACCTTGTGGAATGGGTTGAGTGGAACTGGGCAAAATTACTAAAGCACAAGCTCATTTGCACAGGCACAACCGGCCGTCTTGTTGAGGAGGCCCTAACCAAGATGAATAACGATGCCGGGAATCATCTGCAGCTTACTCGCCTTAAATCGGGTCCACTTGGTGGCGACCAGCAACTAGGCGCTTTAATAGCGGAAGGGAAGATTGACATACTAATCTTTTTCTGGGATCCCATGCAGGCTCAGCCTCACGATGTGGATGTTAAGGCTTTGCTTCGCATTGCTACGGTTTACAATATTCCCACAGCCACCAACCGTTCAACAGCCGACTTCCTAATAAGTTCGCCACTTATTGAACAGGAGTACACCCCAAAACTAAAGGATTACAGCCAGTACATAAACAGAGACGTTTACTAAAAATATTGAGCCATGGAACGTAACGAGTACCGCGAAAATGTAAAAAAAGCCATTGACGAAATTTTCGACCAGATTGAAGCATTGAGGGCTAAAGCCGATAATGCCTCCGATAAGGTAAGGCAGGAGTACAATGAAAAAATCAAGGAGCTTGAAATGCTTCGTAATCAAATGGAAAGCAAGCTCGATGAACTTGCCCAGGCAGCCGATAGCAAGTGGGACGAGGTGAAAGATACTGTAAATTCCAGCCTTGAATCGTTCAAGGAGGGCTTCAAGAAGTTAGGTTCGCTTTTCGATTAGCCAATACTTCACTTACAAATGAATGCATTTGAACTTTCCCTAATTGTAGGGATTGTACTACTACTAATTGCTTGGATTTTTGTTCTTACCGATATCCTTCGTAACAGATTCCCTGAACGGAATATGTGGATTATTTACTTAATCATTACCCCTCCCCTGGCTGTGTTAGTATATCCTATAGTTCGGGAAAGACTTTTAAGAAATGCAAGAAAGTAGTGTGAGTTGAAATTACTCATTTTCAAGCTTAAACCTTATCCGTACAGTTCCATCGGAGTAATCGGCCGAGATAATTTTGAATCTCCCTATTTCCTTGGTGTTAGCCACGTGCGGACCAATACAGGCGCAAGCATCGTAGTTTCCTACCCTAATAACCCTGATTGATTCCGGGGCATCAGCGGGTAATTTGCTTAAATCAAGGAAAGTTGACGCATTGCTTTTATCGGTAAACTCCTCGGTTACATTTAGGTTTTGTGAGATAACTTCATTCACCCTACTCTCAATTGTTTTTAGTTCCTCATCAGTCAGAGCTCTTGGGATGCGATAGTCGCACTTGGACTTTTTTTTCTCCACATGGCTACTGAACGCCCTACCACAATTGTAAAGCCGCACCATTGTTTGGTTGAGAATATGTTCGGCGGTATGCATACGGGGATCGTAGTTCTTTTCGCTCATTTCAGTTTAAATTTTCATGTAAAAATAGTAAAAAGGGAAAGCAATATTAGCAGAAACAAATAGGCTGTAAATGTTGACAGGAAAAAGCACCCATCAGGCCAAAAACAATTACTTTTGCCGGATAAAACTTGTCAAATGTTCGATTTATCCAAAAAACGCTGGCAGTGGGCTGCCATGCTTTTCATGGCTTTTGTTTGGGGAGCCTCGTTTATCCTGATGAAGCGCGGTCTCGATGCGCTAAGCTACGTTCAGGTGGCTGCGCTCCGAATATTTTTCAGCTTTTTGATACTTCTACCCCTTTCAATAAAAAACCTAAAGCTTATAAACCGCCAGAATTTTTGGCCGCTACTAGGATGCGGATTACTGGGTAACTTTTTCCCAGCATTCCTTTTTACACTTTCTGAAACCCAGATCTCCAGCTCGCTTGCAGGATTCCTCAACGGGCTTACCCCTTTCTTTACGGTAATTGCGGGTTTGTTGTTATTCAAACATAAGCCCAATGCTTTCCAAAGTATAGGCGTTCTAATCGGATTTGTTGGGGCATCAATACTAATAACCAACGGAAATTTTTCGTCGTTTGGCCATGTAAACCTTTATGCACTGCTAGTTGTGCTGGCCACTATGATGTATGGCATTAATTCCAATATTATTCGGTTTAAACTATCGGGGTTAACCGGAGTGCAAATTACATCGCTAATCTTTTTCCTGATTGGCATTCCGGCCGGTATTATACTTATATCAACAGATATTGGGGCTGCCATGCAGCACCCAGCATTTGCAACGAGCATTCTGGCTACCATTGTGCTAGCAACATTTGGCTCAGTAATTACTCTATTTGTGTATAATAATCTTATTCACCACACCAGCGCAATTTTTGCTTCATCGGTAACCTACATTATTCCTTTTTTTGCGTTACTATGGGGCATTCTTGATGGCGACCATATTGGAGCACTACAAATTGTCTCGTTGGTAATAATCCTGATTGGGGTTTACCTCTCAAGCTTACGCCGCAAGCCAAAATTGCTTTAAAATCAGGTCATTTTAATAAAATTAAATCAATTTTATCCAAAAAGGGTTGACTTTACCCTTATTTGTCCATACCTTTATTTTAAAGTCAAAAACCTTGTTTGACATGACAAAGGACAAAAAGGATAAAAAAAAGAAACAGGCCGATAAACCAAAAGAAACAAAAAAAACCAAAAAGCATCACCTGCCTGATTTAGGAAACGACCATTACGAAACGGTAGAGGCCCATGTTGATAGGATGGATAAAAAGACCTATGAGCATGAAATTGAAAAACTCCATGTGGAACTGGTAAAACTCCTTGAATGGATAAAGCACCAAAAATTGAAGGTTGTTTTACTGTTCGAGGGGCGCGACGCTGCCGGAAAGGGCGGTGTAATTAAAACCATAGCCGAACGGCTAAACCCTCGTTTTTGCCGGATTGTTGCTCTAGGTGTACCTACCGAGAAAGAGAAAACCCAATGGTATTTCCAGCGATATGTAGCCCACCTACCCGCTGCCGGTGAGATGGTTCTGTTTGACCGAAGCTGGTATAACCGGGCTGGCGTTGAAAAGGTCATGGGATTTTGTTCTGAGGAGGAGTACACTGAGTTTCTACGCTCATGCCCTGAGTTTGAACGTATGCTGGTTCGTTCGGGTATAATACTAATTAAATACTGGTTCTCCGTTAGCGACAAGGAACAGGAACGTCGCTTTCAGGAGCGTATCGACGATCCAACCAAGCGATGGAAGCTCAGCCCCATGGATATTGAATCGCGTAACCGCTGGGTGGAATACTCCAAGGCAAAGGATGTTATGTTCGCCCATACCGATATAAAGCAAGCTCCCTGGTGGGTAGTTCGAGCCGACGATAAAAGGCGTGCCCGCCTTAACTGTATCCATCACCTGCTAAGCCTCATACCTTACGAAGATCTTACCCCACCACCGGTTAAGCTTGAACCCCGACGGATTGACGAGAGCTATGTTCGTCCACCTATCACCGACCAGAACTTTGTTCCCGAAATTTATTAATTGCAAATAGGGCTGCTCGCATGGGCAGCCCAAAATGTTTAAAATCGCCAATAAAAAAAAATCAATTGATAAATCGCGGTTAAAGGTTGTCAAAGCCCGGTATACTATCAATCTTGATTGGACGGCCATTTTTTAGCCCAACGCCAATTACCTTAGCCTTAACGGCTAATTTCCCCTCGGGCATTTTAATCACTTCCTGATCAAAGATCATTCGTAAATGGCCCTCCTTGTGGGTGGTTAACCGAACAACAAATATATCGCCACTGGTTAGCGAGTACTTGTAGTCAATTTCAATACGTGACACCACAAGGTCAATGCCCTCATTGTGCAACCTGGCAAAATCGATTCCCTTGCTCAACAAGTACTTGTGACGGGTATGCTCAAGGTAGTTCAGGTAGCGAGCATTGTTAACAATACCCTGCAAGTCGCATTCGTAATCACGAACCTCAAACTCTAGCTTAAAAACATCCATAATTTTTACGTTTTACTTCCAGTTCCTTAACTTATATCCGCTCACAGAGTAGTAAAGAATTATAAAGTACGATGGTATCAGAATAATGTATGCCATTTGGGGCGAAATTGAATCGGATAGTCGGCCCCAAAGCAAGGGCAGAATGGCACCACCCGCAATGGCCATGATAAGCACCGCCGAACCCGTTTTAATAAATTTGCCTAAATCGTGAATGGCCAATGGCCAGATGGCAGGCCAAACCAATGCATTTGCTAAACCAAGCAGTGCAAGTGCAAGAATTGAGTAAGTTGGCGATGCCAAAACTACGACAATACTTAGAGCGATACCCAGCAAAGCAGATGCAATAAGAGCCGTGCGCTGCGAAATAAGTTTTGGTATCAGTAATATTCCAGCCAGGTATCCAACTATCATGGCAATAAGGGTATATGTTGTAAAAACCTTTGCGGTTTCAATTTTAAAACCTTGCGATATTCCATAGCGAATTATGGTATCGCCTGCTATTACCTCAACACCAACATAGAAAAACAGGGCAATAGCACCAAGTATCAGCTGCGGGAACTGGAAAATACTTGATTTATTAGTGAAATCAGTAACAGAATCTACGGAATCATCCTCTGTTTCCACGTCGGGCAGCGGGGCATAACGTACGGCAATCCCCAGGAAAACCAGTATTGATGTCATTACCAGGTACGGCCCAATCACTCTGTGCGCTAGGCTATCGAGAGCCGCAGCGCGGGCAATACTGTCCATCCCCTCAAGTGATTTCACAAAGGCATCGCCATCGTTAAGGATGTAGTAGGCCAGTATAAGCGGAGCAAAGGCTCCAGCTAACTTATTACAAATCCCCATTATACTTATACGCCTTGCAGCACTCTCGCGGGGTCCTATTATGGTGATATACGGATTTGCAGCTGTTTGCAGCACAGCCAACCCTGCTCCCATAATAAACAGGCCACTCAGAAACATCCAGTAAGCTCTGCTCAACGCTGCGGGAACAAACACAAGGGTTCCTATAGCCATCACCAGTAAACCTACTGTCATGCCCCTGTGAAAACCTGTCTTTTTCAACACCCACGATGCCGGCAAAGCCATTACGGTATAGGAGATATAAAAGGCAAAAGCTACCAGGGTAGCTTCAAAATCGCTAAGCTCACACGAAATTTTAAAATACGGAATAAGGATGCCGTTTAACCAGGTTACAAAACCAAAAATGAAGAATAACGCTCCAATAATGAGCATAGGCAAAAAATTGCCTTTACTTTTTTGAGAGTTCATTGCAGTTGTTTTAGGTTAAGGTACCCCAAAAATAGAAAAATATTGATGAGCGAAGAGGCCAAATCAAAATAAAAAAGGAAACTTAAACCTTTACAGTAATAATATCGTCCCAGCGAGTGGTGTACATGGGCGAAATACGTTCCTGGCGTAATTTCCATTTACGTCCAGCCCCCTGAGCGGCTACTTTAACCGTGTGCCTGCCATACTTATCGTTTAGTTTATCCACAACCACCATTAGTTTACTGTGTTTTTCCCTGTCAATGCTATCGAAGAGCGAGGTTTGAATATGCTGGTTGGTTGAAATACCCGTTACAATTACTCCCGCCTTCTTGTACCGGAATCCCGGCTTGTATATACTTTTTAATCCAATAAGGGCGTAGTGTATCAGCTCCATGGTGCTGCTCGTGGGCACAGGCAGGGTTATGGTTTTACTTGCCGAGTACTGGGGTAAATCGTCGCGAAAATAGTTGGTGTGTGCAAAAACCATTACCACTTGCGCAACCGACTGCTGCTTACGCAATTTCTGGGCGCAACTCGCTGCAAACGATGCCACCGCCTCACTCAGGTATCCAAGGTCAGTTTGCATCTCACCAAAGGAACGGGTTGTTGCAATTGCCTTTTTGGGTGGAGCGGTATGTTCCAAATCAATACAGGGTATTCCCAGTAACTCCTTTTGGGTTCGGAGTCCAACCACTGACATGTGCTGCCTTACCCAACCTGCGGGCATTCGGGTAAAATCGTATGCTGTATTAACACCATAGCGGGCCAGAAACTTACTGTACTGCCGGCCTATTCCCCAAACCTCACCAATCTCGAACCCTTTTAGCGCGTCAACACGCTGCTGCTCGTTGGCAATCATATAAACTCCCTGGTGTTGTGGCTGCTTTTTTGCGATATGGTTAGCAACCTTTGCTAACGTTTTGGTAGGGGCTAAGCCCAAGCTTATGGGAATACCGGTATTCCGCATGGTGGTTTTCCGAATATGTCGGGCATAATCCATTAAATCAACATAGCTGAAACCGTGCAGCCCAAGAAAAGCCTCATCAATGGAATATATTTCGATATCGGGGGTAAAGCTGGCAAGGGTATTCATCACCCTTTGGCTCATATCGCCATAAAGCGTATAGTTTGATGAGAAGACAGCAACATTGGCTTTTTCAATCAGTTCCTTAATCTTGAAGGCTGGCTCACCCATTTTGATACCAAGAGCTTTTGCCTCGTTGCTGCGGGCAATTACACAACCATCGTTGTTCGACAGAACAACAACAGGCCTCCCAATGAGCGAAGGGTCAAAAACACGCTCGCACGAAGCGTAAAAGTTATTGCAATCGGCAAGAGCGTACATGGCTAAAACTTATGGATGACGTAGGTTACAATACCCCATACCACAAAGTCGTTTTCCTCAGTAACCTTTATGGGTTTATATGCCGGATTTGCCGGCATAAGGTAGATTCCATCCTTTTTAATCCGAATGGTTTTAAGCGTAAACTCACCATCGATATAGCAAACTGCTTTACGCCCATCGGTGGGTGGTAACGATTTGTCGATAACCAGAATATCGCCATCGTTAATCCCCTCATCAACCATTGAATCGCCACGGACACGACCATAAAAAGTTGAACTTGGATTCTTGACAAGTTCCTTGTTTAAATCAAAGGCTAAATCGATATAGTCCTGCGCTGGCGACGGAAAACCAGCCTTTATTCCTTCGGCCAAAGGAAGTGAAAGGTCGGATGTTGTGTCGGCAGTAAAGAAATCTATCTTAGGTGTAGCTTTTATCAGCCTCATGCTTGTTTAGGGGAGTTAATCTGTTTAACTACACTAATAACAAATGCAATTCGCGAATGGTTTTTAGTTGTTTTAGGAACAAGAACAAGGAGTGCAGCAAGATACCCTGCAACCAATCCTTTTAGTACTCCTGCAGTAAAAGGATCGGCGCTAGGAAACATTACCACGCCAAAGGCAAAAAGTGCAAAAAGTATCAGCAAAACAAAGCTTACAGTTTGCCTTCGGGCTAACCGCTTGTGGTAATCGAGCCTTGAATCAATGTAAATACTATCAGTGCCCTCAATTAGTTTTGTACGTTCATCGGCCGACAATCCCTTTTCGTTATCAACCAATATCTTAATTGTTGAACTGCTGTCCATAACATTCAGATTTTTTACAAATTTACTACATTAAACCATGAACTTATCAGGAATACTAAAAAGAAAAAAGGCCCTCAGGCCTTTTCCCTTGATTGTTAAGCAAATCTACCTATATGCGGGATTAACATTCGGATTTGAGGGGTAGTACAGGTTTACCTTGTAGTTAAAGGATATGAAATTATTCTCGCCAATGGGAACATCAATGCGTAAATCCCTGTACATTTTCAGATCGGGCTTTTTAAAGTAAACTAGCCCACGGACTGCCTCGTTTTTAGATAGGGTTGTTTTGCGGAGTGAGTTATTGATCCATGCATCTGTTGATGCGTAAATCAGATCGCTTCGGATATTATTCATCTCCTGGGAGAATTCGGCAAAGTTAAGGGTTGTCCCTGCCGCTGCTGCAGCCACCTCGGCTCGGTTAACTGCACGCTGTTTGGTATCCTTGGCATCGGCTGAGGCTGTTGCAACCATTACCGGTAATGCCAATGCAGCTACTGCAATTGAAGCAGTAGCAAGGTTTTTCTGATTAGCCTCAATCTGCGATTGCGCCAATTCATTTTTAAGAATTTCTAGTTCGGGATCAGCGGCATAGATTGGGAATGTGCTGTACACAATCTGGTTGATTACCGGATCCCACTTCCCACTATCGGTAAACATCACCATTTTTTCGGGGCAAACCAGAAAATCCTCATCGGTAGAGTTAATCACCTCTATATCGAACACCAAGTAGGCATCTGTAGTACCATGGTAAGCGCAATGAACCACAAAGCCATCCTTAAAGTAACTGGTAAATTCTTTCCCACTTTCCCAGGTTGTATTTGTTTCCTTAGATTTTAACCTGATAACTGGGTTTGGAGTTGCACAAGAAGCCAATAAGCTTATTACAAGGATGTAACTGGCTATCTTTTTAAAAGGTTTCATAGATTTTAGGTAGTTGGTTTAACGTAAGCCGTCAAATAACATGCCATGAACCTAAAAAAATCAAGCATTCTCATACATTAATTTGATGTTGAAAAACACCTATGGAACAATTTAAATGAAAGATCAGCCCAGTTGGGTTAAAAACGAGATTCCTCGCTGTGTTCGGGATGACGGTTTACGATATTCGTGAATCGCTGAACATTGTTCGTAACACCTTTGTCATGTTGAGCGGTAGCGAAACATCTCTTTAGGGCCGATTAGAGTTCCTTCGCTCCCCGCTAGGGCGGGACAGGCCGCTCAGGATGACAAGCGGAGTTGACAGTTGATAGTTGATAGTGAAAAAAAGCATTTCACGAAACATCTAACTCCAAACACCCCTATACACTGTACACTGTACACTTTTCAATAGATCATTCGCTACGCTCAGGATGACAAATGAAGTTGTTCGTGTAAGTTGTTCGTTGCTCGTGAAACTATTGTCATGCTGAGCTAGCCGAAGCATCTCCTTTCCACCTTTTATGAGATCCCTCGCTTTGCTCGGGATGACAAAAACCCTATCTTCCTTTTCTGCTCCCTTGTCATGCTGAGCTAGGCGAAGCATCTCTTTACCTTCAACTCTTCTTTTTTAATGCGATTCCTTAACCAACACGGAGTGCCATACGCAGAGGCATAAAAGCCTGACCCGGCAATGGGTCGGGGGTGGAACGTGGCGGTGGGCTTAGTAAGCGATACCACATGAGTCACGCCACAGGCGTGGCGAATAGTATCGCGTGGCAGTTCCACCCACGGGGTACCCATCGGGTCGGGCTTTTCAGCCTTGATTTTCTTTGGTTCTTTCTTGTATCAAGACAAGAAAGAACGT
>JAGPEQ010000049.1:12539-18154 GCA_018056955.1 Bacteroidales bacterium
AAACTACATTGCATGTTAATTGTATGTTAATACTTACCTCTAAAAAAATTTGTGGGGTAAGTAAAGATGCTATAACTTTGCACAAACCTAAAAGGATGTTCTACTTACTGCTCTGCATATTATCATCTACAGTAGTTTTAATCACCTTTAAGTTACTCAACCGCTTTTCAGTCAACAACTTTAGTGCAATCATCATTAACTATTTGGCAGCCAGCGTAGCTGGTTTTTTTTTGGCCAAAGGTGAACTATCGGGGTTTTATCAACTAGGCATACTACCCATACTACTGATGGTGGCTATGGGTGTACTCTTTATAACCATGTTCCATTTCCTGGGTAAGAGTACGCAAACAGCCGGTGTTGCCATAACGTCGGTAGCAGCTAAGATGTCGGTAATAATCCCCATACTGGTATCGGTACTGATTGACCCAAACGATAAGTTAAATGCAGTACGATTAGCAGGCATTTTGCTTGCCTTAATTGCTGTTCTCTTACTTGTTATACCAAGAAAAACGGAAAAATTTAAACCGGTTAAAACATATCTTCCACTAATAATCTTTTTGGGTATTGGAATGGTGGATGCGTCGGTTAAGGTTGCACAGCAATACTTTGTAACCAACGAGCTAAATCCCTTGTTCAATGCGATTGTATTTGCCATGGCTGGTATTACAGGCTTACTACTGCTACCCTTTAATACCCATGCAGCCAAAGATTTTCATAAATTCAAAACATGGCTACTAGGAACATTGCTTGGATTAGCAAATTTTGGATCGATGTTTTTTATGGTTGCTGCACTGAACCATGTTGGAAGCAAAGGAACTCCCTTGGAGGGATCGGTTCTTTTCGGCATAAACAATTTGGGGGTAGTACTGGCAGGAACGCTGGTTGGGCTGCTACTATTTGGTGAAAGGCCAAGCAAAACAAATCTTTCCGGGATAGCCCTTTCTGTATTGGCAATTGTAATACTTATGCAAAGCTAAATGGTTGAAGTAGCTGACACATACAAAACCATCGATTCGCCTGCCGAGGGAATTTACAAGGAAAAAGGCAGTAAGTTCCTCGCTAAAGCCTACCCTGTAAGAACCGAGGAGCAAGTAAAAGCAATAGTTGAGCAACTTAAGGAAGAATACTATGATGCCCGGCATCACTGCTACGCATATATTTTAGGGCCAAAGGGCGACAAATGGAGGGCTAACGACGACGGCGAACCATCGGGTACTGCCGGCAAGCCCATTCACGGGCAACTGCTCAGCTTTAACCTAACCAACGTTTTAGTGGTGGTAATACGTTACTTTGGGGGAACAAAGCTAGGAGTATCGGGCTTGATAAATGCATATAAAACGGCAACCCACGATGCCTTAACCAATGCAAAAATTATCACCCGAACTGTTGATGCCATTTACAGTGTAACCTTTGGTTACACCATGATGAATGAGGTGATGCGATTAGCCAAGGATTTAAACCTTCAACTACTAGAGCAGCAATTTGATAATACCTGCATTATCAGGGTAAGGATTAGGCGCTCACTGGAAGGCGAGTTCCTTTCCAGATGCTCCAAGATTGAAGGACTTATTGCCGATTTTGAATTTGAGGATTGATGTACTAGCCCCGTTTATCGGGGCTTTTTTTTGAACCATATACTTAAACACAAAATAAAAACTATGAAAAACAGAAGTTTGGTAGCAATCAACGATCTGAGCAGGGATGAGATATTCAGAGTGCTCGACCTTGCCGAGGAGTTTGAGAAAAACCCTATTCAGCGAATCATGGAAGGGAAAGTGGTGGCAACACTTTTCTTTGAACCGTCGACCCGAACCCGCTTGAGCTTTGAAAGCGCTGTAAACAAGCTAGGTGGACGGGTAATTGGCTTTTCGGAGGCATCAACCAGTAGTGTGTCCAAAGGCGAAACCCTTAAGGATACTATTCTCACCGTAGCCAACTATTCCGACCTGATAGTGATGCGACACCCCGTGGAGGGTAGCGCACGCTATGCAAGCGAGGTATCGCCTGTTCCCATTGTTAATGCAGGCGATGGTGCCAACCAGCATCCAACCCAAACCCTTCTCGACCTTTACTCCATTCGCAAAACGCAGGGTAAACTCGATAACCTGAAGATTGTAATGGTAGGCGACCTTAAGTATGGCCGAACCGTTCACTCCCTGTTGATGGCCATGAGCCAGTTTAACGCCTCATTTACATTTATTTCGCCCGCCGAACTCCGAATGCCACTAGAGTATAAAATGTATCTCGATGAGTTAGGCTTAAAGTACGAGGAGCATACCGATTTGGCCGAAAACATTAAGGATGCCGATATTGTTTACATGACCCGGGTTCAGCGCGAACGCTTCTCCGACCCCATGGAATACGAAAAGGTTAAAAACGCCTACATCCTGAAAAACTATATGCTTGAAGGTACAAAGCCAAACATGCGAGTGCTACATCCGCTACCCAGGGTAAACGAGATAAATACTGATGTAGATGAATCGCCAAAGGCATACTACTTTACCCAGGCACTAAACGGCGTTTACACCCGTATGGCGATCATGGCTCTTATTTTAGGTCTAAAAAAGTAAAAGAATATCGATATGAAAGACAAGAAACACCTGAGTGTTAGCGCCATTGAGAATGGTACAGTAATTGACCATATACCGGCGCAAAACCTGTTTAAGGTTATTACCATCCTCGGACTCGATAGGATACCAAACCAAATAACCTTTGGAACAAACCTGGAGAGTAAGCTACTCGGCAAAAAGGCTATTGTTAAGATTGCCGATAAGTACTTTGAGCGCGATGAGATTAACCGAATAGCCCTTGTTGCTCCTCATGCCAAGCTCAACATCATTAAAAACTATGAGGTAACGGAGAAAATGCTGGTTGAAGTACCCAACGATATAAGTGGCATTGTAAAATGCGTAAACCCAAAGTGTATCACCAACGTTGAAAATGTTACCCCTAAATTCAAGGTGGTTGACAAGAATAGCGTGTCGTTAAAGTGCCACTACTGCGAAAAAATTACCGACCAGGAACACATGGAGTACCTATAAACAGTAAAGCCCCGTTTCCGGGGCTTCGCTGTTTTTAACATCTTCCCGTTACGATATCGAGATCTGACGTACGGGTTTAACCTTAGCTTCTTCCTTCTTTGGGATGATAATGCTTAAGATGCCGTCCTTGTACGAAGCTTTAATCTTATCGGTGTCGGCTGTATCGGGTAAGGTGAACGACCTTTTGAATGAGGAGTAACGGAACTCACGACGCATTACCTTTTCGTCCTTATTCTCCTCCTTAACCTCTTTCTCGCTGGAAATCTCCAGCACGTTGTTGTTCAAGTCAACCTTAAAGTCCTTCTTGTCGAACCCGGGAGCAGCCACCTCAATGGTGTAATCGTCCTTTCCCTCCTTGATGTTTACCGAAGGGATTGTTACACTCTCGCTGTCGTCAAAGAAACGGCTGATAAAATCATCCCCAAAGAACTCATCTACCAGACTTGGTAGAGTGCTTCTGCGACGTAACATTGGCATCATAGTTTTACCCTCCCATTATTTTGGTTAGACATCAATGCTTTCACCTAGCATTTTTCAAACCGTATGCCAACCCTTTATTTGTGTCAATTTTTCATAAAACTAGTAAAACAAAGGTCAATTTGTCACAGAAAAGTATAAAATTGACTCAAACTCAATCAATATGAATTAGGTGTGATTAAATGGCTTGATTTAAATTTCATTGATTTTGTTTGTAAACGCAATTTCAATGTCGTTTAGTTAGGTATAGTTGCCCTGTTGATTCCTGACATTACGGGATAAACTCCACATAAACATCACACTGTCATGCTGAACGCTGAAGCATCTTTTTTGCTCTTTTTTATTTCACACTTGCCTGAGATATTTCACTCTTAGCCGTTTACCGGCAGGGAGACCGTTTTACCTTAAGTACCCGTTAACCTCAAGCGCTTTTTGGTAGTGCAGTTGATTTATTTCGTAAATATATTCCTTATTCTTGCGCTGATAATTATCCCAGTTTAGCAAGTCAAACTCCCCAAAATCCCGTGTATTAAGTTCTAGAGTATCATCAAAAATAATGAGCACTCTATCCACTACACAGCCGCTTAATCTATTATATAAAAAATCAGAATATCCTAAAGCACAACTGGTTAATGTAGCGCTACTCTTAGGGCCAATGCTAAGGGATGTATTGCTATCGGTTGCTTCCCCGCAGCAGGACCGGATATACACCCTATGTTCCGTGGCATTTTCAAACCTGTAATCTTCACATACATCCTTATCTCCACAAGAATTTAGGAAGGATACAATTACAGCAAATAGGTATAATTTATATGCTTTCATCGCTTTTAAAATTTAAAAAAAGTATGCATTTTTTTTATTAGTAAGACCCTTAGAGCTTTTAGTAATAATTTTGGCACTGAACTATTCAAATTGTGTTAAAGTCCCCCTCCGTTACCGGCAGGGAGACCGTTTTTACCTTGAGTACCCGTTCACCTCAAGCGCTTTTTGGTAGTGCGACTCGGTAAAGTTATACTTTTTATTACTTTTCCTGTTGTAATTTTCCCATTTCTCAATGTTCTCTGGATTGAATTCCCAATAATTTAAGGTATTTAATACTAGAGTATCATCAAAAACTAACAGTATTGAATCTATTCTGCAAGTACTCGAAACGAATGGCGGTGGTGAAGACCCTATGTCACATGTTATTTGTTTTAGGGAATCATTAGGCATTAATGAGAATGATAATTCAGTACTGATACTGCCAAAACAATATACATCAACAGATATTTTATGTTCTGTCAAATTTATAAACCACCAATCGCCACAAACCCACTTATCACAACTGGCATATGAAAAAAACATAATTACCCCTATTGATATTAATAATTTGTAAATTATTTTAATCGGCTTCATAGGTTTAAATATTTTTATAGAAATTAATCAATTCATCAATATCCTCATTAGCAACACCAAAAGGCTTGTTTATTTTTAGCATGGCTTTAAGTAATTCAAGATCTCTTACACCAAAAAGAATACTCTCAAGAATCGAAAGGGAATAACCCTTAACTTTATCATTCGGAAATAAAATAGAGCCATTATTATTAATGCGTTGATTTTGGTCATCTATCAAATCAATAAATAGCGGTGTATAAAATTCATCATTACCCCTATACCAAAATTGTTTGCCTTCTTTAAAATTATAACTCAGAGCCTTATAACTCCCATACTTTTGCCCCAGTATGTGATATTCCGTATTGGTAAGTCCCCATTCTACAGCAACCGCCCAACTCTCCGGGATTATTCTGGTTTTTGGATTAAGCCATATAAGGGCAAATGCTCCCTCGCCTACCATTTCCCAGTGCGATACGTGTGCCACCTCGTGGCAAGTGGTTGCATAAATAAAATCAGTAGTACTCCAGTAACCTGATCCATCTTTACCATAAATACAAACATGCGGTATGGTTAGGTTTTCCCTGAACGGAATTGCGCTGCCATTAATATCCCTCCAGTGGTCGTGGTGGTAATACCCAACCTTGAGCTTTGGTTTTAGAACCGATGGGGTGTACGGCGTACTCATTTCAAATCTGTTGTCGCTGTTCAAGTTTAGCTAAACGC
>JAGPEQ010000115.1 GCA_018056955.1 Bacteroidales bacterium
CCCCGACCCATTCTCGGGTCAGGCTTTTATGCCAATGCTTTTAGCATTCCTTTTTGGATGAGGAATCCTATTAATGAAGAGTTGAAGAAACAAAGGGATGCTTCGGCGAGCTCAGCATGACAATGGGAGTAAGGAAAAAGGGGGATTGTCATTCCGAGCATATCGAGGAATCTCTTTTGCCAGGGAAAGTTTGAGGAATAGTGAAAAGTGAAAAGAGAACAGTTAAACCCAAGTACAATGAATTAACAGATTATTTCTATTGACTTATCTAGGTTAAAAGATACTTGAAGCACGCAGCACTGGCGTGCTTTTTTTATGGCTGATTCTCGAACAGGTCGATATAAACCGGGAGGTGATCGCTGAAGCCGCCATGGTATCGGTACCCAATGTATGTTCGGAAAGGCCTATTACCACTGTACTGCTTATCGGGCTCAAGCAGCTGATCGCTGTCAAAAACTGCCGCCTTTTGCGGCGAAGTGAATAACCCATGTTTTCCGCTTAAAAGGCTTTGCGACACGATAATTTGATCAATAATTCCCCATGTCCCCTGATACTTATAGCTTCCAAAACCACGGCTTTTGAGAATAGCAGCAATGTTAATTAAGCCCGATGGGCAGTTGGGGTCGTTCCGTTCACATGCTCCCAAGCCTTCAACCACCGGGGCGCTCTCTGGCTCATCGTTCAGGTCGCCCATTACAAGTATTCGGGCTTGAGGGTAAAAAACCCGTATTGAGTCGATCTTGCGCTTGAGAGTATTTGCAGCGGCAAACCTGCCACTTTCCGATTCCAGCTCGCCACCATACTTGGATGGCCAATGGTTTACAAAAACATGTAGAGTATCGCTTCCCAGCATACCGCTTACATAGAGAATCTCACGCGTTTTACGAGCCGAATCATCAGGAAAAATAACTGGGACAAACTCACGCTCCTGAACCTTAAACCTATCGGGGCGATAAAGCAGGGCCACGTCGATTCCGCGAGGGTCAGGCGACTCACGGTGAACCACTCTGTACTCAAACTTGCTGAGTGGGGTGTCGTTTACAAGCTTGTGGAGCACAAAACCATTTTCAACCTCGCAAAGGCCAACCAGCACAGGAGGATCGAGTTCACCAACGGCCATTATCACCTTGTAAATGCCATTGATTTTTGTCTCCATCTTGTTCCATGTCCAATAGCGCTGGCCAGTGGGGGTGAACTCATCGTCGCGGGTTAGCGAGTCGTCGAATGGGTCAAAAAGATTCTCGACATTATAGAACATCACCCTATGCCTTGATGCGGACTGGTTTTGAGCAAGCATTATAATGGGCAAGCCTGCTAAACAGACTAAAAAAACAAGCCTAAACAGGCAAAAAACTCGGTATTGTAGGCTGCGTTTCATTCTCCAGAGGTTTACTCAACACGTTCAAAGGCTCCCAAATCGGGTTTACCATCGGCAAGTCGGTTAACACCCTTTAAGTCGACAGGAAAACCCGTGGCAATAGTAATGTCACCTATGTCCTTTGCTGGGCTAAGGGTATCGAGCTCAAAATTCCACTTGGCAACATCCTTGAACCTGGGGTCTTCGCGAATAACCCGTGTAAAATGCTCAGGGTCATTCAGGTTGTAGGTTGAAGGCACCCTAAGGATACAGTCCGAAAAAGAGTAATTGAAATTAGCATTAACCGGTTGGCCATTATACTTATAATCCAGTCCTAACTCATTGGATATGCTACCATAAATAATAGAATTAAAGAATGATGCCTCGTTCAAATCGCGGGGTTCAACCTGAACCGGCCCACCAGGGACAAGTTGGTATGTATAGTAGTTGTTGAGCAGGAGCGCAGGCCCTTTCCGGAACATGTAGTCGCCCCAGTAGTTAGATATTGTGGTATGGTAAAACCGGTAAGTCCCCCCAAGGGTAAGAGCCACACTTGAGTAGGCAGCATTGTAAAAAAGGCAGTTGTCAACCTCCAGCTTTGCCCCACGGGCAAGCAGGTTAACGTAACTGGAATTGCCTATTTTGGAGTGCGAGAGTACAAGGGTTGGCACACCCGGTGTAAAGCAGGTATCAACCATCAACCCAATAATGGCATTCCTAATATCAGCCCAAGCAATGGAGTTATTCCGGGAACCTGCACTCAACCACACCCCACCCCATTGTCCGCCCTTGTCGGAGTAAAACTTTTCCAGTCTATCGCCCTGCATGGTTACTGGCAAGCTAGCCGAACCTTCAACCTTTAGGGTTCCCGCTACTACAAGCTGTGCGTTGTTATGGAAGTGTAATCGTGATCCAGCAGGAATGGTAAGGGTAGCATTCTTATCCACAAAAAGGTAATCGTAAATCAGATGGGGTTTATTAACGGGGAAAACCGAATCGGTTTCAATGGTTACTCCGTTATGCATGTAAACATCCTGCCCCCAGGCAACCAGCTTAACATCCTGGACGTTAGTATTGGTAACAAAAACAATGGAATCTGGTATTAGCAAGGGTGCATCGCCAAGGGTAGGGTTAACGGTTACTTCAACCATAACAAAAAGGCTATCGCCGGAACGTAAAGGAATATCGTTCACCAATGGGCCTGGGCGTCCGTCAACATTTATTCTGTATGCCGACGTGCTGCCACCAGCCAACGATACTGACGAAATCCGCACATCGCTTTTACTCCTGTTGTAAACCTTTAGGTAACGGGTTGATGAACCAATGGTGGTAAACACGGTATCGAACAGCACCGTATCGGTGCTAAAGGTTAACTTTATTGATGGGCTGGACGAAAAGTTATCGTTTTCACACGACCACAGCGCCAACAATGACAGAATGATAACTAAAAACCGATTTAATACCTTTTTAAACATCAACAAAAAAATAATTTTCTACTTTTGGTAAAAACTCACAACAAAGATAGCTTAACGGAAATGAAGACAAGCTCATTATCAATATTTTTAACTTTAAGTATAGCTGTTATGGCATGCACTAAACGGCAAAAAGCCGATTTAATTGTTACCAATGCAACGGTTTACACGGTTGACTCAGCATTCACAGTAGCTCAAAGCTTTGTCGTTAGCAATGGCAAAATAGTAGCCGTGGGAACAAACAATGAGATACTCTCAGCTTACTCTGCCGACACCATATTGGATCTAACAGATAAATTTGTATACCCCGGATTTATTGATGCCCACTGTCACTTTTTAGGGTACGGGCTAAACCTACCCAAGGCATGGCTTGCGGGGGCAAAATCGTGGAACGAGGTGGTTAACCGTCTGGTTGAGCACCAAAACAAATACCCAACGGAATGGGTTGAAGGCAGGGGATGGAACCAGAACGAATGGGAAATCAAAGAGTTTCCAACCAACGAGTTACTCAACAAAGCATTTCCAAACAAACCAGTTTTTATAGTTAGGATTGATGGCCATGCCGCCATTGCCAACAGGAAAGCGCTTGAATTAGCTGGCGTAACCGCCAGCACAAAAATATCGGGTGGCGAAATAGTAGTTAAAAATGGCATACCCACCGGGGTTCTCATTGATAATGCCATGGAACTGATACACAAGCACATACCCACACCAAGTAAGGAACAAAAAGCGCAAGCTCTGCTAAATGCTCAGCAAAACTGTTTTGCCGTTGGGCTAACCGGCGTTCACGATGCCGGCCTCGATGCCGATGAGGTTGAACTTATCGACTCGTTGCAGCAAGCAGGAAACCTTAAAATGCGCATTAATGCCATGCTTAACCCTACCCATGACAATTTTGAAAAGTACATCAGCAAGGGTATATATAGCACAGCGCAATTGACGGTTAGGTCGATAAAAATTTATGCCGATGGCGCATTGGGTTCACGTGGCGCACTGCTACTCAAACCCTACACCGACGATCCTAAAACCCGCGGCATTCAGGTGGAACCAACTGAAAAACTTGATTCGGTTTGCAGCTTGGCATACAAGCATGGCTACCAGGTATGCACGCACTGCATTGGCGATGCAGCCGTTAGGCTGATGCTTGATACTTATAGCAA
>JAGPEQ010000050.1 GCA_018056955.1 Bacteroidales bacterium
ATAGTGGCAACCATGAAAGTTGTTGATAAGCAAAGCCCCCCTAACAGTATAGCCGATAACGATTTTACCTACAATGGCACTATTCATCTTGAGTACCGTGGCCAATCGTCGCTATGGAACGACTGGCCAAAGAAAAGCTACAATGTGGAGCTAATTAACGCACTGGGCGAAAACATTGACTCTGCCCTGATGGGAATGCCCCCCGGCAACGACTGGGCGCTTTACGGGCCTTACAACGATAAATCGCTCATTCGTAACGCTCTTGCATACGAAATTGGTAGGCGCATGGGGCGCTATGCCCCCAGAACGGCTTTCTGTGAGCTAATCCTCAACGAACAGTATGCCGGCCTATACCTTCTTATTGAGAAAGTTCGTCGCGATAAAAACCGCGTGAATATTGCTAAACTTACCCAAAACGATATTTCAGGCGATGATTTAACTGGTGGCTACATAGTTAAAATTGATAAGGGTGATTTTGATGAGTTCGGTTGGGCATCGCCCTATACACACAACGGAAAGCCCATTAATTTCCTTTGGCACTACCCTAAACCAGAGAATATATTACCGGTTCAAAAGAATTATATCCGCAACTACATCACCACCTTTGAGAATACCCTAAACTCATCGTACTGGAACGACCCTTTCCTGGGCTACTACCGCTACGTTAATATGGCATCGGCTGTTGATTACTTTTTGGTTAATGAATTATCAAAAAACATTGATGCCTACCGCATAAGCACTTTCCTGCACAAGGATAAGGATAGTAAGGGAGGTAAGTTAACCTTTGGCCCAATGTGGGATTACGACCTTACCTTTGGCAATGCCAACTATTACAGTGGCGACTCGCCACAGGGTTGGGTTTTCAAATCGATTAGCACCGACGATTACTACCAACCTCCCTTTTGGTGGGATAAGTTTACCACCGACGATAAGTTCAACAATATGGCTCGATGCCGATGGGAAGAACTTAAAAGTAGTGGATTACTAACCCGTACCGGTGTCCATGCCATTATCGATAGCATGACAACGCTAATACAAGATGCCAGAATACGAAACTACAATACCTTCAACTCACTTGGTGTATGGGTTTGGCCTAATGCATTTGTTGGAAGCACATACGAGCAGGAGGTCAACTACCTGAAAAATTTCGTCTCCAGCCGGTTACTTTGGCTTGATGCTAACCTACCCGGGGTATGCAAGGACGAGCCTAATCCAATTATGATCTCAGCAATACCCAATCCGTTCAACGAATACTTCGACCTAAGGGTAATACTACCCGAAGTAGGTCAAATCACCCTAAAACTTACATCCATTTCAGGATCAGTGGTTTGGCAAATGAGCGAAAATGCAACCCTAACGTCGTTTGTGTACCGATATCAGGCCCAGGATTTGCAGAAAGGGATTTACATACTCACAGCATATCTCAATGGTAAGTATCTTGGCGCGGTTAAGGTGATTAAGGGCTAATAAGGTTTTTACTCTTCAGCTCCAAGCAAACGGTTAACCGTATCAATCACTTCGTCCAGGGCAAAGCCCCGCGAAGCGCCAAACCGAATTAGCTTATTACGCAAGTCGAACCTGTTTTTAGCCTTTACCTGGGGCATTTTCTTGTTAAGGAGGTCAAAAAGATTAACCGGATTTTCGGCATATCTAAGCTCATTAAGGGCCTGATCGATTATATCCTTTGCAATACCCTTTGAAACAAGCATTGCTCTAAGCTTTATTGGTCCCCATTTGTTTATTCGGCTTTTTTCCCTAACGTAAAGCCGGGCAAAGCGGTTATCGTCCACATACCCATCGGATGAGAGCTTGCCAACTATTTTATCAATTTCTGCTTGAGCAAAACCCCACTGCTTAAGCTTTTGCACCAAATCGTGAGTGCATTTCTCCTGTCGGGCACAAAGGTATTGTAAGCGCTCCATGGCCTTTTGGGGAGTTAACGCTTTATGGTTTTCGCCTTTAATCATGGGTTACACTTTTGGGCCTTAACAAACCGGGGTTTGCCTCTAAAATCGTCAATCAGCAAAACATTACCAAATCCTAATGATTTTAAAAGGCTGACAATCTCTGAACCAAGAGCCTCATTAATTTCAAACCAAAGCCAGCCCATAGTTTCCAAACGCCTAACGGAGTGTAGGGCTATTGCTCGGTAGAACTTTAAGGGGTCGGAATCGGGGACAAACAGAGCAATGTGCGGCTCAAAGTCCAGTACATTCCTGTTCATTAGCACCTTTTCCGAATCCCTAATGTAGGGCGGATTGCTAACAATGATATCGAAGGTATAACCGTCGAGCACTGTGGGTTGTAAAATATCACCCTGAAAAAAATTCACATTCAAATTATTTGATTTTGCATTCTGCCGCGCCACATCAAGGGCATCGGTGGAAATATCGATTGCAGCAACGCTTGCATCGGGAATATGCTTTGCTAGTGCAAGGGCAATACAACCGCTTCCTGTTCCTACATCAAGAATTCTTGGGGCAACAATCCTATTCTCCTTCACAATTAACGACACCAGCTCTTCGGTTTCGGGGCGCGGAATAAGAACCGAGGGCGTAACCTTTAAAACTAAGTCGGAAAAGTAAGCCAAACCAATGGCGTATTGCAATGGCTTACCGCTTATGAGTTCAGAAATGATTCGTTCAACCTCCTGAGCATCCTCGTGCTTAACCTCATGATGCTTGTTGATAAACACCTGATGGTATGGAACATGTAACACCGCCTCTGCTATGTACTTTTTTATGGTGTGTAGTTCGTTCTCATTGAAACTTCCACTAAGACTCCTGGAAACATGATTAAGTAAACCGCTAAGGGTGATATGCTCCATAAAATTGCTTAACTTTGTGTAAAACAAAATTACATTTTTTATGGAGAATGCCGATGTTCACCGAAAATACATGGCCCGATGCCTTGAACTTGCCTTGGGTGGGCAGGGTAATGTTGCCCCAAATCCTATGGTTGGTGCCGTTATTGTTCATAATAACCAAATAATTGGAGAGGGTTTTCACGCCATGTACGGGCAAGCCCATGCTGAGGTGAATGCAATAAATTCGGTTCAAAATAAAGAACTTCTTAAGGAATCGACCCTATACGTTTCGCTTGAGCCCTGTTCGCATTACGGCAAAACTCCGCCATGTACCGATAGGATTATCGAATACGAAATTCCCCGGGTAGTAATTGCTACCACTGACCCAAACCCAAAGGTTGCTGGAAGAGGAATTGAAATACTCAGGCAAAACGGCAAAGCGGTTACAGTTGGGATACTTGAAAACGAGGCCATTGAGCTAAACCGGCGGTTTATTACCTATCATACCAAGAACCGCCCCTACGTAATTTTGAAATGGGCTCAAACCATGGATGGTTTTATTGATAAAAAACGTGAGCCCAACGAACCCGTAGGCTCCAACTGGATAACCAATGAGCTGGCACGTTCCCTTGTTCACCGCTGGCGCAGCGAGGAACAGGCTGTGCTTGTTGGAACTAACACGGTGGAAAAGGATAATCCCCAGCTCAACGTCCGGAACTGGAGTGGACGTTCCCCAATACGCGTGGTTGTGGACCGCAAGCTGCGCTTGCCACTTACCTCCAATATGTTTGATGGAAGCCAGCCAACCCTACTTGTTACTGGAAACAATAGCAGTGCTTTAGCGCGAAAAAATGAGTTTACCGGTATCGATAACCTGGAGATTATAACCATTGACTTTGTAAAAGGCGTAGAGGCTCAAATACTTAAGGAATTAGCAGAAAGGGAAATACTTTCAGTAATAATTGAGGGCGGAGCAATGCTACTCAACAGCTTTATACAGAAAAACCTTTGGGACGAAGCCCGAATGTTTGTGGGCAATAAGTTCTTTGGCGAAGGGGTTAAAGCCCCTACCCTCAAGGGTAAAATGGTATCGTACGATGAAATTGGCGATAGCAGGCTGTTTGTGTATAGGAACGAGTTTTAATGAATAACGACATTAAGTAATAGTTAAGTGCGCTTAATACAACAAAACAATAAGTTTATCTAAAAGGAGAATTTATTACGGAATCATTGATTTAACTATTTATACCGCCGCAAAGTTAATTGCATCGGAATCCCAATGGGGAGCATTTAGTATTGCAGGTATTACTTCCTCCGGATTATCAACAAACTGCCAGATGGCATTATGCTCATCACGCATGAATCGTTCATCAATCATCTTTTGGAGCATCTCCTTAAGGTGGTAGTAGAAATTGTCAGTGTTCAGTATTATAATAGGTTTGGTAAACTTGCCAAGCCGTTTAAGGGTTATGACCTCCATGAGTTCCTCAAGTGTACCACAACCGCCAGGCAAGGCTACAACCGCATCAACATCCTGAATAAGCAGCTTTTTACGCTCATGCATATCCTTAACCAGTATGAGCTGGGTAAGGTTCCTATGCCCCCACTCCACCTTCTCCATGAATCGGGGTAAAACGCCAATTACTTTACCACCATGCTCTAAAGCGGTATCGGCAATGCAGCCCATAAGCCCATGGGAGCCGCCACCGTAAACAATTGTTACATTTTTGGCCACAAGGTCCTTGGCTAAAACTTTAGTCGCCTCAAAGTATTTGGCATCTACCTTTGAGCTGGAAGCACAGTAAACACAAATTCGCATAGCTATCAAATTAAAAAAACTAAAGCCGGGTAAAGCACACCCGGCTTTTATGGTGATTGAAATACTTACAGTAATGCCTCGAGCTTAGCAACAAGAGCGTTCTTGGGTACAGCGCCTACTTGTTTATCGACCATTTGTCCGTTCTTAAAGAATAAAACGGTAGGAATATTGCGAATACCATAGCGTGCGGCAATGCCTGGGTTGCTGTCAACGTCAACCTTTGCTACCACTGCCTTATCCTTATACTCCTCAGCCATTTGTTCAACGTAAGGAGCAATCATACGGCAGGGCCCACACCACTCTGCCCAAAAATCAACCATTGCGGGTTTTCCGGAGTTGAGCACAAGCTCATCAAAATTTGCGTCAGTTACTGCTAATGCCATAGTTTATATGTTTTAAGATAGATTTGTAGATATTTAAACAATCACAAATTTAAACCAAAAAAATGATAAAAGGTTTACTCCATGGCAACTTTATAGTTAATCTCGCTATCGTGCAGGTAGTTAATGAATTCCGGCGTAATATTCACCCGGTATGCCCTTGAAAACATATCAACTGCAACCTGATATTCGGGGTCGTAAACCTTGAATTTCAAAGCAATCTTTGCCTTATCGCGCTGAACATACTTCATGATATCATCAATAAAAATATCATTAATCTCATCGAGTGGGATGTTTAGCGTTATGCTTTTAATCATCTTCTCGCGCACATCGTAAAGCATGTTAATTGATTTGATGTGCAACTCAAGCTCCTCGGGCTTATAGGTTTTAGGCTGAACCTTGCCCCTGACCAAGATGTAGTAGCCGTTAAAGCAAAAGTTACGGTAGCTCTCAAAGTCCTTGCCAAAAAGCATGATATCCATGGAATCGGTGTAATCTTCAAGGGTTATGCGCCCATACTGTTTCCCATTTTTAGCTGTATCGATTCGCGAGGCTATGGTCATGCCGGCAATGGTTACATCCCTGTCGCGATACTGTTCCATGTTGGACTTAAGGTCGGCAATGGACACATTGCAAAGGCTTTCAATTTCAAAACGGAACTCATCGAGCGGATGGGCTGAAAGGTAAATACCTATCACCTCCTTTTCCTTGTTCAGCTTTTCAATGGTTGGCCATGGGTCTGCCTTGGGCGGTGCAGGTTTAGGAACCTCAAAGCCGGGAACCGACCCAAAAAGCGATTGCTGAGTACTATTCTTTTCCGATTGTACCTTAATCCCGTAGCGCATAAGCTGCTCAAGGTACGATACACCCTTAGCATCAACTGCCAATAGTACACTGCGGTCAAAATCAATAAGATTATCAAAGGCGCCGGCAACTGCAAGAACCTCAAGATTCTTCTTATTTACAGTTTGTAGGTTTACCCGTTCAAAAAAATCGAAGATATTCTTGTACTTCCCTCCTTTAGCTCTTATTTCAATGATGTTTTGCGCTGCATTCTCACCCATCCCTTTAATAGCGCCTAAACCAAAGCGGATATCGCCGTTTGGCATAACGGCAAACTTAATCTGACTCTCATTCACATCGGGACCAAGTACCTGAATACCCATGCGGCGGCACTCGTCCATAAAAGTGGTAATCTTTTTGATATCGGAAAGGTTACGGCTAAGCACGGCAGCCATGAACTGGCTCGGGAAGTGTGCCTTTAGGTAAGCGGTTTGGTAGGCAACGTATGCGTAGCAGGTTGAGTGCGACTTGTTAAACGCATACTCAGCAAACGATTCCCAGTCGGACCAAATTTTTTCAACAATCTTTTTATCGTATCCTTTACTAAGGCAACCCTCAATAAATTTCTCCTTAAGCTCATCCATTACCTTTTTGAGCTTCTTACCCATTGCCTTACGCAAGGCGTCGGCCTGACCCTTTGTAAAACCTGCAAGTTTTTGGGAAAGCAACATCACCTGCTCCTGGTAAACGGTGATGCCATAGGTATCCTTAAGCACCTCCTCCATCTCGGGGATGTCGTAAACAATAGGTTCACGGCCGTGCTTTCGGTTAACAAAGCTTGGAATGTAATCCATGGGGCCCGGGCGGTAAAGGGCGTTCATGGCTATAAGATCCTCAAAGCGGTTGGGCTGCAGGGCGCGCATGTACTTTTTCATCCCAGGCGACTCGAACTGGAAGATGGCAGTAGTTTCGCCTCGCGAGAAAAGCTCAAAGGTTTTGGAATCGTCAAGCGGTATGGTGTCGATATCAACCTTTTTGCCTGTTGATTGCTCAATAAGCTGAAGGGTATCCTTAATTATGGACAGGGTTTTCAACCCCAGGAAGTCCATTTTTAGCAAACCTATGTCCTCCACATGGGTGCCTTCGTACTGGGTAACAAACAGCTTTGCATCGGAGTTTGTGCAGAGCGGAATGTATTCCTCAAGGTCATCGCGTCCAATGATAATACCGCAGGCGTGAACCCCCGTTTGACGGACAGTTCCCTCTAGTTTCTGGGCATTGCTTAGTGTTTGACGTATTAACGGGTTATCGGACTTGGTTTCCTTTTCAAGTTCAGGAACCTCCTCAAATGCCTTTTTTAGGGTGATATTCGGGCGTTCTGGAACCATCTTAGCCAACCTGTCGGCAGTTGGTAATTCAAGTTCAAGGGTACGTGCCACATCCTTAATTGACGACTTGGCTGCCATTGTACCAAAGGTTACAATATGAGCCACACGCTTAGCGCCATACTTGTTAACAACGTACTGCAACACTTCCTCACGCCCGTCTTCATCAAAGTCGATATCGATATCGGGCATTGAAACACGCTCGGGGTTAAGGAAACGCTCAAACAGCAGGTCGTACTTAATGGGGTCGATATCGGTAATGCGCAGGCAGTAGGCCACAGCCGAACCGGCTGCTGAACCACGTCCTGGGCCCACCGATACTCCCATGTCGCGGGCTGCCTTTATAAAGTCCCAAACTATCAGGAAGTAGCTGGGGTAGCCCATTCGGGCTATTACTCCCAGCTCAAACTCTAATCTTTCAACTACAGTATCGCTCAGATTTTCGCCCCATCGCTGCTTTGCCCCTTGGTAGGTAAGGTAACGCAGGTATTCATTATCGTCGGTAAAGCCATCGGGCAATGGGAAATAGGGCATAATGGGTTTGCTGGAAATATCGTAAAATTCAACCTTTTGGCAGATTTCCATAGTATTACTGATGGACTCGGGACAATTGGGGAAAAGAGCCAACATCTCCTCCTCGCTTTTCAGGTACTCCTGAAAGGTGTAGCGCATTCGGTTTGTTTCACTTAGCTTTTTGCCTGTATTCAGGCAAATCAGAATATCGTGAGCCGAGGCATCGTCGGCTAGAACAAAATGCACATCGTTAGTTGCAATGCACTTAACTCCCGTCTTTTTCGATAGCGCAATGAGTGCTTCGTTTACCTTAAGCTGGTTCTCGTAAACCTCATAATCAATCCGGGGCTCACCCGACTTGTGCAACATGAGCTCAAGGTAAAAATCGTCGCCAAAAATTTCCTTGTACTCATAAACCAGCCTTTCCGCCTCATCGATATTACCATTCAGGATAGCCTGAGGTATCTCCCCGCCAAGGCATGCACTTGAGGCAATAATCCCCTTGCTGTACTTGCGCAGCAGTTCCTTATCGATACGGGGCTTGTAGTAAAAACCCTCGGTATAGCCATAGCTAACCAGCTTCATGAGGTTATGGTAACCCTCCTTGTTCTTGGCAAGCAGGATAAGGTGGTAGTTGTGCCTATCCTCCTTATCGGTTCTATCGAAACGGCTTTTTTTAGCAATGTAGGTTTCGCAACCCACAATGGGTTTAAAAAGCTTGGCTTGCGCCTCCTTGAGCCTAAACCTAAGCTCCTCCAACCTTTCCAGTTGTCCTACCCCACGCTCAATTTCGCCCTCGGCATTCTCAATATCGCATTTAAGTTGATTTATTTTATCGCTCACCTTGCTATTTACCTTACTAACCTTCGATAGAAACTCCTTTACCCCAAACATGTTGCCATGGTCAGTAAGGGCAATGCCGGGCATTCCCAGCTCCAGAGCACGTGAAATTAGCTTATCGATACTCGAAGCCCCATCGAGGATTGAGTAGTGGCTATGAACATGAAGATGAACAAACTGGCCCATTTACCTGTGTATTGAATTAATATCTACCTGATTACTTGCAAAATAGCACTTAAACCTTACATGCGAAGTTAACCAAATAACCCCACTTACCCGTGAATGGAAAAGTGTAATTATTGAATTTTTATCAACAATTTTATGCAGTTAAACCCATATTACTATGTATCAATAAAAAAATGGCTGAAAACGAAGAAATATTAGTAACCAAGTGTGAAAAACAGCTAAATTGATGACGTTTTAAAAAGGCATTTCATGTTCTACCTTCTCAATTATTATTGACCTTTAATAAAAAACACCATGAAACACCCATGTAAGGCAACTTATACAAACACGGATGAACAAAGTATGGGTGTTCCATCCGCTCGATAAAGTTTGTTGAAAACAAGAGAGTAACGAGTTAGTAATTAATAATCAATGTAGTTTAGTTAACAAACATAAACATGCTTGTCATCCTGAGCGGCCTGTCCCGCCCTAGCGGGGAGCGAAGGATCTCTAATCGGCCCCATGAGATGTTTCGCTTGCGCTCAATATGACAATAGTTTCACGAACAACGAGTAACAGCAAGTATCATAGAGTTACACAATGTAACACGGTGTTACACAGAGCGTGTGACGTGATATTCTCGAACATCGATTCACAAATAGCGAACAACGCTTCCAGCCCCGTAGGGGCGAAATATTTGTAACCCTATGAATACTCCCATATGTAAGGCGATGCACGCAACACCTTTTCCAAAGAGCAACACTGAAGCCTTGCATCGCAAAGGAAAAGCATTACAAAGAGCTATTTAAACGTTCTTTCTTGTCTTGATACAAGAAAGAACCAAAGAAAATCAAGGCTGAAAAGCCCGACCCGATGGGTACCCCGTGGGTGGAACTGCCACGCGATACAATTCGCCACGCCTGTAGCGTGGCTCATATGGTATCGCTTACTAAGCCCACCGCCATGTTCCACCCCCGACCCATTGTCGGGTCTGGCTTTTATGCCTTTATTTGCTTCTTCCACTCCAAACTCTCTCAGGGAAAACGACTGGGTGTGAGGTCGTTTCCCACGAACAACGAGCAACTTACACGAATAACCTCATTTGTCATCCTGAGCGTAGCGAAGGATCTCTAATCGACCCATTGAGATGTTTCGCTTGAGTGCAACATGACAAATAACCTTAACTAAACAACATTGAATTAATAAATAAATATTTTGTACGGATGAAAAAGTATGTTTTTTTTCTAATCCTGATGTTTGCAATTACGATGCAACTCTTAGCCAGCTCTAACGATACAATACCAGCCTTTATTGGGATTTGGTATACTCCCAAAATGAACTGGTATGTTAATTTCATTCAGCATAAGGCCATAGGTAAACCCCTTGAGGTTGATTTCAACACCTCATCGATGATGAGCGTTGAGGGGAATTTTGGCATACGGCGTATTGGTTTGCGACTGGGTTTAAATGCGCAGTTCGAGAATAACGCAATTAGCAAAGCATACCGTTGGGGGGGATACCTTGGGTTCAAGGGCTACTGGTTGAAGATTCAACGCTCCAACATCTCGGGTACGCTATACTGGACTGGTGAGTTACCACCTGGCGATTACCAGAGTCAGGCTGACTTTAACAATTCCTATTTCAATATAGATATCCTGAAAAATTTTAAAAAGAAAAGGTACGTTGATGGGAATTGGCAACGTGATGTCACTGACAATTCTGGATTTTACTGGGGATTTGGATATACATCAATGGGATTTCCCGTAGAGATTGCCACGCTAACCACCGAGGGTAACCTCCCTGACGACCTAAAGTTTGGCAAGCCTGCATACGACTCGCTCTATAAAATCAGATCGTTCAACTTAAGTGGTGGTTTTGATATGCTAAGGCAGCTATGCCAGGTTGGAGGCCGATATGGCCTGATACCAGGCCAACCTCCAATGAAACTGGCAGTTTATGCATCAACTGAGGACAGGATTGGTTTTGGGCCCGGTAAGCTTACCTCAAGAAGTATACAAATGGCTGAGGCCCTGAATCCAGGACGCACGGTTACCTCTTCATCGTTTTTTAATGTGAATGTGCACTACTTCCTCTCGGTAGGTTTTAGGTATTACATTAAATCGGGCCCATCGCTAATAGTTTTTGCAGCAGGATACGACTTTGAGGGAACCGCGTTTACACCCTTTGGAGCAAACACGCGGAAAAAGGAAGATTTGGGTTTGGATTTTTCAGGTGTTCTGCTAAACCACGGATTTACCTTTAAAATGTATATAGCCTTTGATAGGCGTTGGAACGACATGGAATAAGGTAGTGTGCAGTGTGCAGTGTACAGGGGAGATAGTGTTTGGTGTTTAGTGTTTGGTTAATTTAACCTGTGTAAATCCAATAATTCAGCGTAATCTGCGTTCTATGAAACTCACTATCAATCATAAACGAAAAGCTTCAAGTGTTAGGGAAAATGGTCTGAAGAAATTTAAAAACTCGTTTGATGATTTGTGAAAATATTTTACTTTTGTTTAGATAAACCTTACAAAAAGTACGGTTATACACCCAAAATAGATGTATATAATTACTTTTGGTAAGGTTATAAACGAGTTAGCGTTTACTAAAAACATGATTAGATGAAAACATTAATTGCATATTCTACAAAAACAGGAAATACCGAAAAAATTGCAAAAACGATAAACGGAATTTGTCCGTTTGAAAGTGATTTGCTAAAAATAGATAACAATTTAAACATAGATATTTCTGATTATGAATTATGTATTGTTGGATATTGGGTAGAAAACAGCAAAGCCAACAATGATACGATTAATTTTATCAAACCAATTAAAAATAAAAAAGTTCTATTATTTGGAACTACTGGAACTGACCCAAACCACCCTTACATAAAAAGTGTTTTGACAAAAACCGAAAACGAATTTGATAAATCTAATACTATTTTAGGACACTTTATTTGTCAGGGCGAAATTGCAAAATCGGTAATTGATAATTTTGAATTTCTTGTAAATTCGCAACCCGAAAACAAAATGCTTTTGGCTCTATTAAACATCTTTAAAGAACAATTTCCAATTTCAATCGGACACCCAAATGATGCAGACATAAAAGGTGCAAAAGATTATTTTCAAAATATTTTTAATTCGCTAAAATGAGAACTATTGTAATTACCGGTGCAAATAGCGGAATTGGTTACGAAACAGCAAAATATCTCGCTTTTAAAGGAAATACCATTATTGCCGCTTCAAGACAAAAAGACGAGACATTAAAAATTATAGATAACTTGAATTTACAATGTAAAAAAGCAAATTCAAAAGGCTCGGTCAAATTCTATCATTTAGATTTGAACGATTTAAAATCGGTAAAAACTTTTGCAGAGAAAGTAATTACTGATTATCCGATAATTGATACGCTAATTTGTAATGCTGGAATTATGAATTCACCATATAAAGTGACCGAAGACGGTTACGAACAGCAGTTTCAAACCAATTTTTTAAGTCATTTCTATTTAACACATTTATTGATAGATACGATTATTAAATCCGATAATCCAAAAATTATAAATGTTTGTTCGGCATCAGCCGAAAAAGGCACAATAAATACGATTGAAGAATTAGAAAAAATAAGCAAAATTTCTGAGCAGGAATACAATGCAATGAAATCGTATAGAGAAGCAAAATTAGCCCAACAAATCAGTGTTATGCAGTTTGCACGAATGCAGGAATATATTAAAATTAAGTTTTCGGTTATACATCCCGGAATTGTAAATACCAACTTATTTTATCGAAATTCGGGAACTTTATATAAAATTGCAATGCTACCCTTTGTTTATTTGGGATATGCTTTTGGATTTTTCAAAACCCCAAAACAAGGTGCAAAAACAACGATATTTTTGTCAGAAAATGATAATTATGAAAGCGGATTTTATTGGAATAATACCAAACAACTTACGCCAAATCCGATTTCGAACGATGAAAATTATTCTAAACAATTGTATGAATGGACATTAAAAAAGATAGAAAAACGCTAACATATGCTAAAACGACAAGTGCAGGCATTGTGCGTAACTTGAAACATTGGAATAAGAATTTACATTTTCCTGTAAATGAAACATTATACTTTCAAATCCTGCACCTGCGTTTAGCATTTTCCGTTAGCTGCTACTTTCGAATAGTCAAACATACAGAAATATGACAGAAAACGAACTTAGAGACTTATTAATTGAAAAACTAGAAGGAATTGTTAATTTCCCGTATTTAATTGATACCGAAGTCCCTATTCCTTACAAACATATTTACATTCCAGCAAATGACTTTACTAAACTTGAAATTTGGTGTTTTAAACAGGATATAACGATATACAAAATCTTGTTTGACAAAACAGTTAAACAAAAAGACAGTAAAATTACAAAGAACGAAGAAACATTAGTAGAAGTAATTCTTGAAAAAGACAGTGGTCAAAATTCACGCCATACAGGAATTCCATTTGTTATTCTCGAACTTAAAAAAGGGCAACCAAATACACACGAAATATTGACTTATTCTCAAAAAGCAGAAATGATAAAAACAATTTTCCCATATTGTCAATTTCTGTTTTTAATTTATGGAGATATTTCTGCTAGGACTTATAGACACGGAGTTAATTTTGACGAAGTGATTTCTCTTACAAACCCCAATGATATAAAAGAAATAGATAATTTAAAAGCGACTTTATTGAAACACTTTGACATTGCATTAACAAAACTTAAACAATTGACCAAAAGTAACTACAAACGAAAAGAAAATAAAAGCATCCCCTAAAAGGTGATTTAGCCTATTTAAGGCTTTTTAAATAGATACGAAAGTTATTAATAATTTAGTGTGGTTTTACATAAGAAAGTTGCTCAAACTCATAATGACCAAAAACATTAACTTTGCAGAAGTTATTTAAAATTATATCAAATGAAAAATATAAAGTATGCTGTTTTAATCTTTTCATTCTTTATTATTAGTTGTGAATCATCTAATAAGAATAAGATACTAATTAAAAAGCCAGTGATAATTGCTGGGAAAATTGAGAATCCTAAAACTGAATTGGTTAGTATTGATTATCAAGACATCGTGAAAGGGTCGGTTCATTATTCCCAGGTTATTGATACTTTGGATGGAACTTTTAAATTTGTTTTTGATTTAGTCCATGGACAAGATTTGAGATTTGAATTCAATAATACATTCATTACTTTATTTGCTGAGCCATCCGATAGTCTATTTATCAAAATTAATACAACATTAACTGATAGTAAAAACAGCATAGTCTTTTCTGGTTCAAATAAATTAATTAATGAAGAAATTAATAAGTATTTATCACACAAGAAAATTCCGCCATTTAACGCCGAATGTGAAGGTAAGAGTGTAAAAGAATACCATAATAATTTAAAATTTCAGATTAAAAATGAATTATTAGAATTGGATAGTTTTGTAAAAAAGTTTGAACCATCAGCAAAATTTATTAAATGGGCAAAGAATGATATTATTTACAATAACTCAAACTACTTAATTGACTATAAGTTTTATCTGACTAATAATAATCTACCTTTAACGGAAAGTCTATTTAATTCCGAATTGTTCCCTACTGATGATGAACAGGCCTTAATATCATCGATGTTTGGAGTTTATCTTTGGAATTATGCTTACGATAAATATATTCAAAATAATTCAATAGTTAAGGATTTACTAAGTAAAGGAAAAACTCTTGAAGCATACAGACTATGCATTAATAAAATTATGACGGAAGAGAAAAAAGGTTTAATTAGGGACATTATAGTATTTAAGGTAATTTTATCGCTTAAAGAAAAATCGTTAACTAATTCAATAAAGTTAACCAAAAACATTGACTATAAAATCGATAATCCTGTATTAGCTTCAGAACTTGAACTGCGTTTACATAACGCATCAAATATCGGCAAAATTCTAAAATTTAATTCTAGGGGAATTCATTCTGAAGTTACCCAAAATGTTATGGATATTCTTAAAAAAGAGTCAGAAGGAAGAACTATTTATGTTGATTTTTGGGCAATTTGGTGCGGAGCTTGTAGGGCTGAGATTCCAAGTTTAATCAAATTAAATGAAAAAATCAAAAATAAGAATATTCAAATTTTATCATTCTGCTTCGACTCTGATAGAAATGCATGGAATGCTTTAATAAAAGAGAAAAAAATTCCTGGAATTCATTATTTGCTTAGCAAAGAGCAGGCCTCCATATTAAAATCAAAACTTAAAATTCAAGGATATCCAAGGTACATGATTATAAAGAATGGTATGGTAATAGACAGTAACTCCCTTAGGCCATCATCAAAAGAAAAAATACTTAATGAGTTATTGAGAATTAGCGCCATGTAAATTATATCAGCTTTAGAATTGACCCGCCCCCCGTTCGGCTGAGGCTATACGCCTCAGTCGAATCTATCTATTCGGGCACTGCCCGGTAAATATAGCTAATTGTACGTTTTCCACCGCATGTCTAAGTTAATTACATCTATTACTGAATCCAACCCTGCGTAGTTGCGTGCGCTGGAGTAAAGGTAATCCTCTGGGTTTACTACAATGCCGCTGCGTACTGGGTTGTGGTGGATATAGTAAACCTTCTGCTCTATAAACTTTTGGCTGTAAATATGCTCGGCATGGTTCTCGTGCGTCCAAAGCTGGAAGGTTTGCTTGCTTTTTAGCTTGCCGTGGTACTCAAATACCACCCGAAGCCATTCGCTCCGGCTTTCCTTTCCACTTTGCATGATTTCGAGGAACCGTTTGCTGGTGTAGCTCTTAAAATCACGGATAAACCCACTTAAATTACCATTTTGGCTCTGCGCCAGCAGGTGAATGTGGTTCGACATGATTACGTACGCGAATAGGTTTAGCCCCTTATTCTTTTGGCAGAACTTTAGGCTATCGATAACCACATCGCGGTACTCCTTGCGGGTGAACAGATCCACCCATCCCACTATCTGAAACGTTAGGTAGTACGCGCCATCCTGCTCCTGTATCTTGTAGCCTGTGGACATTGATCCGGTCTGTTGCTATAACAAATCTACAAAAATTCAGCAATAACTTTTACGTGTAACTTAGATTTTGTTAACCTATTCTGGCTAAAGTGTAACGTTAGGCTTAGGCTCATTATGCTTATGGCTTTGCCTGTACTTGAATTATAAAAAACAGGCACAGCCTGCTACTGATAGCCCGACGGCGGTGCAACCGCCGCCGAACACGGGGGTGAACCTCTAGACGCATGCGTTCCCATGTATTATCAGGGAAAATGGTTTGCAAGAAAATAAAAGGTCTTATGATGATTTGTGAAAATATTTTACTTTTGTTTAAATAAACCTTACAAAAAGTACGGTTATACGCCCAAAATAGATGTATAAAATTACTTTTGGTATGGTTATAAATGAGTTGTGTTCCAAATTATGATTGACTATGGAAAATGATGATGAGAAAAGGATACTTTTAGATTTAAGAAAGCAATCAGAAAGTGAATTTGAGAAACTAATAATCTATGTTGCGAGTGGAGGACTAGTTCTTACGATTACTTTTTCAGAAAAAATTCTCTCAATCGATAAAAATGGACAATTTTTAAATTGGCTGATATCCACTTGGATACTATTTGCTCTCACAATAGTTATCAGTCTAGTATTTCATCTGACATCAATAAAAGCTTTTGATTTGAAATTATTAGAAGAAGATTCTATAAGCGATAAGTGGAATAGGGCAACAAAACTCTTACATTTCTTTTCTGTTTTTTTATTAATTCTTGGAATTGCATCTTTCATCATATATGCTATTTTAAGTATAAATTGTAATAAGTAGTAAAATGAAAAAAGAAAAATCTAGCAAGAAACAACCTGAGATGCTGTCTGTTCCACCCTTAGGAATTGGGAAAAAGAAAACTAATACAGAAACAACAAAGCCACAAAAAAAGGAAAGTATTGAAATCAAAAGTGTGTCAAGAAAACCTACTCTACCAGCGAAAAGATATGCATTTAAAGGCACTCTTAGTGGAGATAAGTATCTTGAATTAAAATTAAAAATAGAAAATCTTGAAAACCAAATAAAACAATTAGAAGAAAGACTTACAAAAATTGAATTAGAAAAGAAAAAATAAAAATTCGGCACATAACAGGCAGTTTATTTCACTGGGGCTGATGATACAAATACCAAAAATATTACTAACTTAGTTTCGGCTTCGCGGCCGATGACGCCGCTGGAGTTTCACTCCCCAGCGTCATCAACCGCCGACCGTTAATACAAAAAGCCGGCATCCCAGGCCGGCTTTCATTTTTATAGAATTTCTCTTTACTTCAGGGCATTGGTCTTAATTATTTCGTTGGAGCGGAGCAGGATATCAACATACTGGGCGCGGCGGTAGGAAAAGGGATCGTGTAGGTTCTTTTTGGCCAGCTTACCCCTAAAATCGTCAACTGACTTATACCCCTTCTGGCTCATCCAGCTTTCAATTTGCGAGAGCATGGTGGTAATATGATCAATACCATGCTTGTAAAGCGCACTAACCACCTGGAATGCATCGGCTCCGGCAAGTAACATCTTAACGGCATCGTGACCGGTAATAATGCCTGTTGCAGCACAAATATCGGCAGCAATATTGCCGTAAAGCAGGCCGATGAAGCGCAATGGCAACCTATGGTCATTTGTGTCGCTTAGGATAATGGTTTGAACCAGCTCCTCCTTATCGATATCGATATCGGGTTGAAATAGTCGGTTGAACAGAACAAAGCCATCGATTTCGGTCTCGTCGAAACGGCGAATAACATCAAGCGGATTGGTATAGAATGGGCTAAGCTTAACGCTGATAGGAATTTTTATTTTTTCCTTTACACTTTGCAGCACCTCAGCCTGCGATTGAATAATTGTTTTACCCTCAACCTCAAAATCCTT
>JAGPEQ010000116.1:0-1753 GCA_018056955.1 Bacteroidales bacterium
AGCCCTGCTCCTCGAGCTTAGAGAACAGTATATGCTTGAGCTGCAAAGCTAAATCGGCATCCTCGCAGGCATATCGGGTAATTAGCGTAGCCTCAACATTGCGCATGCTACCCTGCTTGGAACCCTTCTTCCCGATAAGTTCCTCAATGCTAATAGGCTTGTAGCTCAGGTAGATTTCGGAAAGGTAATCGAGATTATGGCGCGAGTCGGGTTCTAACAGGTAATGGGCAAGCATGGTATCGTAAAGGTGCCCCTTAATGTCAATTCCATAGCTTAACAGCACCTGCATATCGAACTTAATGTTCTGTCCTACCTTGGCAATGGTTTCGGTACCAAATACATTGGCAAACTCCTTAACTACCTCTTTTGCCTGGTTTTGATCCGATGGTACTGGAACCCACCAAGCCTTACGCGGCGAAATGGCAAAGGATAAGCCAACCAGCTCAACCGATATTGGGTCAAGCCCAGTTGTCTCGGTATCGAAAGCAAACTCACTGGAATTTTCCAGTTCTTTAATTAGAATTCGACGTTCCTCTGTGGTTTGCGCAATGCGGTAATCAACCTCAAAATCGTTAATGGTTTTGAGGTTAATGGCTGGCTTTGGTGTTTCGGTTGCAGGCATATCGAACAGCGAGCCCTGGACGTACTGTGGCTTTTCCACTTTTGGCGTTGCAGTAAACTCCTTGAGCATCGACCTAAACTCCAGCTCCTCCAGTATTGGTACTAGCTCATTGGTTTTAGGCGGTTTCACGGCAAGGTCGTTTTCAATATCAACGTTGAGATCGATATTGGTAACAATACTTACCAGCTTACGGTTAAGCGGAATAATGTTAAGTGCAGCCTCAAAGTTCTCCCTTTGTGCTGGGCTAAGCTTATCGAGATTTTGAAGTAGATTATCGATGCTCCCAAACTGGGAAATTAACTTAGCAGCGGTTTTCTCACCCACCTTGTTAACACCCTTGATATTATCGGAGGCATCGCCCCAAAGGGCAAGAATATCGATAAATTGCTTTGGATCTTGGATATCGTAATCCTTACAGAATTGCTCTGCTGTAACAATCTCCATCTCGTTTCCACTCCTACCCGGCTTGGCAATTATAATGTTCTCGCTTAAAAGTTGACCGTAGTCCTTATCGGGGGTCATCATTATCACTTCAAACTCCTTGGGGTTTGCCTTTGTGGCAAGTGTGCCAATAACATCGTCGGCCTCAAATCCCTCCTTTTCAATAATTGGAATGTTAAGAGCGTTTAAAAGGTTTTTAATAACAGGAACCGATGCCCTAATATCCTCAGGCGTTTCATCGCGCTGGGCTTTGTAATCGGGGTAAATGTCGTTCCTGAAGGTTTTGCCCGATACATCGAATGCTACCGCCACATGGGTAGGGTTAAACTTTTTGATAGCATCGAGTGTGGCCCTGATAAAACCGTAAATAGCCGATGTATTCATTCCCTTGCTGTTACGCATTGGGCGATTGATAAAGGCATAGTATGCCCTGTAAATTAGGGCATAAGCATCGAGCAATAGCAGGCGTTTTTTCATGGTTTTGGTAAACAGTTACAGGTTGTCGGTTGCATACCATTCGGCATACGATGTGGCAGTCTCGTTAAGTTTTAGGTGATGTAGTGTTACATTGACCGGAAGATTAGCCTTTATAATTTCAGCAAAGTAGTGAATCATATTCTCACAGGTGGGTTGGAATGGCAGGGCCTCAATACGATTGAAACCGGCTTCCCTAAGCTTTGTATGCGTTGG
>JAGPEQ010000116.1:1853-3963 GCA_018056955.1 Bacteroidales bacterium
ACTTCCAGGCCTTTTAGAACAATAGTGTGACCTTGAACGTTACCCTCTACAATTTGCCTTACCATGAATGGTTCTTCATCCTCAATACACTCTTCGTACTCCAGGTATCCAACAATAAGATCACCTTTTTGCTCCAGAAAGGCAAAACCCTTATCGGTACCGCACTCAAACTCCTCAGTAAATGTCCATTTCCCTGTTAAGCTATCCATGTATAAAAATTCAATTTTTACAAAGATAGTGAACGCTAACTCAAAGTCTTTGTTTATTGAGTAAATTTACGCAAATTAATGAACCCTTTCAACTTTACTGTCATGAAGTTCATTGGAGCCCATGTAAGCGCGGCAGGTGGGGTTGAGAACGCCCCCGTAAATGCCCATAGTATAGGAGCCACAGCGTTTGCACTTTTTACCAAGAACCAACGCCAATGGGAAGCCCCGCCACTCACCCAGAAAAGCATTGATGCTTTTAAAGCAAACTGTGAGAAATATGGCTACACACCCTCACAAATTCTGCCACACGATAGTTACCTTATTAACCTTGGTAACCCCGATAGGGATGCGCTTGAAAAATCGCGCAATGCATTTCTAGATGAAATGGTGCGTTGCCAGCAGCTTGGCCTCGATAGGCTTAACTTTCATCCGGGCAGCCATTTGAATAAAATTTCTGAAGAGGAGAGCCTTTTGCTCATTGCCGATTCAATTAATATGGCTTTGGAGCGCACACAGGGAGTAACGGCGGTAATTGAAAACACGTCGGGGCAGGGAAGTAACCTTGGCTACACCTTTGATCAAATAAGGTATATTATCGACCACGTTAACGACCAATCGCGTGTTGGGGTTTGCATTGACACATGCCATGCCTTTACGGCCGGGTACGATATATCGACACCCGAAGCTTTTGCCAAAACCTTTAGCCATTTCGATAGGGTGATTGGTTTTAAATTCCTTAAGGGCATTCACCTTAACGACACCAAAAAAGGGCTAGGCAGCCGTGTAGATCGCCATGAGAACGTTGGCGATGGCCTTTTGGGAATTGAGCCTTTCCGGCTCATTATGACCGACCCACGCTTTAATGGAATCCCAATTATTCTTGAAACACCCGATGAGTCGCGCTGGGCTGAGGAGATTAAGATGCTAATGAAGTTTGCAAATGCTAAGTAGCAAATATCAAGCTAAAAAACTCGTTATTCCCTAATAAATTAATAACTTACATAAAAAAATGCGCCATGGAAATACAAGCCCTTTACCCGGAATTTGAGGAGGCATTGGTTAACGAGCTTAAGCAGCTGCAGGTAATGGAAATTGATGCTGGCATGGAGATACCCATGCACGGGAATGTTGCATCGCATATACCTTTGGGCGTTGAAGGGTCGGTTCGTGTTTTTGGACGCGACAGCGAAGGACATGAAGCCGATTTGTATGAGGTTAAACCGGGAGTAGCCTGTATTGTTTCGTTTACATCGGCTATGATTGATACTCCGGCTATAACCTATGCCAAGGCAAAGCAAAAATCAAAAATCATTCCGGTTCCCAAGGAGTTGTCAAACACATGGTTTGTTAAGTACCCCTCGTGGCGACAATACATTATTGGGCTATACCAGAACCGCCTCGATGAATTAATCAGACAAAATGAAAGGGTTGTAGCCCAAAAGGAAATGATTGAAATTCAAAAAAATCAGATTATCCAGAGCATTAACTATGCCCGAAACATTCAGAAAGCAGTTTTGCCTGTTGAGAGTCAGCTCAAGGATTTTTTTGCCGATTACTTCATACTTTACATTCCCAAGGATATTGTTTCCGGTGATTTTTACTGGACATACTACCAAAACGACAAGGTATTTTTTGCTGCAGCCGATGCTACCGGTCATGGAGTGCCAGGAGCTTTTATGAGTATGTTAGGAATATCGCTAATGAATGAAATCTGCTATAACTTCAGCGGTAACGCTGCAGACTTTTTAAACACCATGCGAAACAAAACCAAGGAGGCACTTAAGCAAACCAGCTTTGACTCTGGCCCCCGTGATGGATTCGATTTACAACTTTGCATTTTCCACACCCGTCAAGGCATTGTTGAGTATGCCGGCGCAAACAATAACCTTTTGCTAAGCAGA
>JAGPEQ010000117.1 GCA_018056955.1 Bacteroidales bacterium
CATCGGTTTATACCATTTGCCCGAACGGCGATGGAAAGGTATGGATGGGTGGCTACCACTTTGGGGTTGTACTTTACAACCCATCGACAAACACGGCTACCCGCTACATTAGGATGGAGGGTAATCCTCAATCGCTGGCAGGTAACATGATCCTGGTAATTTACCGCGATAATCAGGGGAACACATGGTTTGGCACCAACAATGGTTTATCGCTGCTAACAACCTTTGCCCGAAAATCGACTCATCTCCGAAAAATTACCGACGTTAACAGCCTGCCATCAAACCAAATTACATGTATGTTGCCTGAATACCCAAAAGGTTTATGGTTAGGTACCCAAAACAAGGGACTTGTATTCGTTAATTTTAACACCAAAAATGTTACGCGATTCGGGCACTTTAACCTCCCCGATAGCCTTGCATCAAACTGGGTTACATCCATTGCCAGAATAACCGACAACTCAATGCTTGTTACCCTTTGGAATGGTTATGGTGGAGCGTTAAATCGGTTTTGGCCCGATAAGAAAAGGTTTAAACGATACAATCCAGATGGTTACTACTGGTACTCCAACGTAATAACAACATCCGATGGCAAAGCGCTTTTTTCACCATGGGGACTAGGAGTTTATGAATTTGACCAAAGAACCGATTGGGTAACATCAAGAATGTATTTTATTAGTGAACATCTCTGCGCCAACGCTTCAGGAGAGATCAATAACATAAGCACTTCAAGCAATGGATGGATTTTATTTGATTGGGAAACACTTTTAAATGTTTTAAACCCCGACACACTCACCCTGGTTCCTTTTAAATTTAGTAATGTAGATATTGGTATCCCTAAGCAAAAGCAAGTCACGATCAATATTCAGGCAAAGAAAATGCTATTATTCAATAGCAGCTTAATGATTTTAGGTAACGATAATAAAATATACCCTTTTAGCATACCTACCCGTAAAATTGAGCCCCCGCTTCCCTCTAATTTCAACTTTACAAATATTTTTGCCGATAAGTATTTATATGCCCTAACCGATAGTGCATTATTCCGGTGGAACCAAGAGCGAGGGAGATTTGACCAGTTAACCTCTACCAAGCAATTTCCGCTAATAAAATCGATTGCCGATGGCAACGATACAATTTTTCTTGGCACATCGGAAGGTGTATATGTAATGACAGAACATACTAAAACCCTCACCAAACTATTCGATGCCGATGTTCAGGCGCTTACTTTCTATAAAGGATTTGCTTTTGGAGCAAGTAACAAGGGGCTTTTGATGTTTAATGGCAAAGGATTAGTAAAAAGATACCTGAGCGAACAGAGTATAACCAACTTCACAATTGATAGTAGCGGAAATGTTTGGGCAACCAACTCGGAGGAGTTGTTCAGAATATCGCTTAAAACCAATAGCATTGAAACCATTGGGGCGTATCCACAAAGTAAGGATAGCTTGCCATTGGTTCAAGTGAAATCAATTGCTACCGATGCATTGGGCAATGTTTGGATTCTATCAGATGTTTGTATATCAAAATATCTACCTAAACAGAAACGATACGAGAGTTACTATGTTCCGGGCAAAAGCGCACTTCAGTCGACCCTTGTTTACAGGATGTATGAGGACTCCAAAGGTTACGTTTGGGTTGGATACACAAGGAATGGTGTAGGAGTCGATAGGATTGACCGAAGAACTCATACCGTTGATCATTTCCCATACCTACCCTACGATTCAACATCGTACCCAGCCACAAGTATGACCCACTGTATATTTGAAGATGCCAATGGAAATATGCTCTTTGGAACCGATGCCGGATTAGCCATTCTTCAACCGGAAAGCAAGGCTTTTCAGATGATTGACACCCGACATGGGCTTCCATCATCAGTTGTTACTGCCATATACCAGGATAGACTCGGGAATTACTGGATTGGAACCGATAAGGGCATTGCCCGTTTTAGCAAGAAACTCAAACGGGTCGACATAACAGGTAAAAACCTTAATTTCAGTGAGGGTTTAGTTACTGCCATTGAACAATGGGGGTTCGACTCGTTAGTAGTGAGCGGTAACTTTGGCCTGTATATTTTTAATCCTTATGCACAAGGAAACGAAGTACCCATGCAGGATATTAAAATTTTATCGTGCGAAACTGACTACGATACATTAACTCGCTTTCCTGCTAACAATTCAAAAATTTTTGTAAAAGCAAACCACAAATGGCTTAAAATCCATTGTACTGCATCGGACTACACATCACCCGGAGCATTAGAGTACACATACTGGCTTCAGGGCTTTGAGGATTCAACAAGAGCCAAGAAAACTCATTCGCCTTTGGCTGAATACACAAATCTCCCCTATGGTAAATACACCTTCAAGGTTTACTATACCCGGCCCGACGGCACTAAATCAAAAAACGTTTTTGCAATCAATGTGGTTGTTGGAATGCCTTTATACCTCAAGCCATGGTTCTTCCTAATCTTTCTATTGCTCTTAGCATTATCGGTTTACATTCATGAAATACTCCGGGTTCGAAGAGTGAAAAGAAAAAAGGACGAACTTGAGCAAGCCGTAATGGAGAAAACAAAGGCGATTTTAGCACAAAACGAAGAGCTAAAAGCGCAAGCAGATCTGATTAAACAGCAAAGCAACAATTTAAAACTAAAAACATACCAGATAAACGAGAGCCTTGAGTTTTCAAAGCTACTGCAATCCAACTTAATGCCAAGCCCCGAGATTTTGTCAACCATTTTAGGTGAACACCTACTCTTTTATAAACCTAAGGATGTGGTAAGCGGCGATTTTTACTGGCTAAAAGGAAACTCCGATGAATTCATTATAGCTGTTGCCGATTGTACTGGTCATGGAGTACATGGTGGTTTTGTAAGCATGATGGATATTACACTTTTAAACGAGGTTTATACCCACTACAAAATTAACAATCCGGTTGAACTGATTATTGAAACCCACAACCACTTTAACCAGACCATTGGTGCCCAGCTGCAGCTAAACGCTTCCAGCGCTCCCGTTGAAATGGATATAGCTGTGTGCTATGTAAATAGAATAAATAAAACCGCACTCTTCGCTAGCACTCATAACCCCCTGTATCACATTCAGAGGAATTTCGAAAGTCCTGAGCTGAAAATTTACAAGTCGGGGGGCAAAGCAGTAGGAAACCGATGGTTCACCCCAAATATTCCACTTGTTGAATTAAAATTAGAAAGTGGCGATATTTTAGTTCTTACCACCGATGGCCTTTTCGATCAGCTATCAAAATCCGAAAAGAAGCGATTTGGTCGTAAACAGTTTGAAAGCATACTCCTGGAAAATGCCAATGGCAACTTGGATACAATCAACAAAAAGATTGAACAATGCTTTGATGACTGGCGAGGCGATAGCCAGCAAACCGATGATATTACAATAATTGGTTTTAGGATATAGCATAAGAGCCCCCTTGTTGGAGGCTCTTAACTTTTGATGGAATCAGATATTCTTACACAAAAATTATTTGCGTTCCTTCGCCAGCTGCCAACTCGTAGAATTGGCCAATGGTAATTATATCCTTAACATGCTCGCTGAAATCGTCCTTCTTAAGACCAAACATTTCAACAGCAAGTTTACAGGCATATATCTCGCCACCGCCAGCGGTAATGAGCTCAAGAAACTCATCTACTGGAGGGATGTCCAGTTTTTCCATTTGGCTCTTCATCATAGCCGAAACGCCAGCTTCAACTCCGGGAAGCATTCCCAGTAAAGTAGGGAAGGGTAAACCGCCGGGCATTCGTAAACCCGGATTACCCACAGTAGCGGTGTGTAACCTCTTCATTTGCTTTTTGGTGATAGCATCGAGACCGAAAAAGGTGAAAAACACCTTAGCCTCAATACCCTCCATAACTGCGCCGTTTGCCATAACCAAGGCTGCATAAACATCCTCCAGGTTTGCCTTGGCGCATATTATCATCACCTTCTTAATGGGGT
>JAGPEQ010000001.1:0-1672 GCA_018056955.1 Bacteroidales bacterium
ACGATACAATCCCCATTGACATAGACTATAGCTCCGTTAGCTACAGCAATGCCTCGGATCAGTTTACCAGCAAGGTACCAGTCTTACTTTTTGGAACTACCAAAATGACTAATGGTACCGTTAAAACCTGTGGGACTATTTTTACTGACACCGGTGGCGAGACCGCCAACTACAATAACGGCGAGAACTATACACTAACTTTTGAAACCCTTAGCGATATTCAGCGATATAGTGTTGAGTTTATATCGTTCAAAACCGAATTGGGATACGATTACCTCCACATTTACGATGGGGCTGGTATAACCTCAAATGCCATTACTGGCAGCCCGTTTAATGGCAATACCGGCCCCGCTCCCTTTTTTACAAGCGGAAACAGTGTTACATTCCGTTTCACATCCGATGGCTCAACAACGGCCTCAGGGTGGAAGGCAAAGCTAGAGTGTATTACTCCACAACAATTGCCCAAGTGTATTGAAAACCCAAAACCCGGGAATAATGAGCTTAATGTTGAATATAATCGGTTATCGTGGAGGACCACCTCCGATGCCCTTTTCTACGATGTTTACATAGGAACCAACCCCGATTCTTTAGTTCTACTAAAAAGGGTTACCGAGGCATATGTTGATATTCCGCTTATGCCGCAAACTAATTACTACTGGCGTGTAATGCCCGGCAACCATTTGGGTTTATGTGATAAACCCTGCGAGGTATGGAATTTTACTACAGCTTCAGTAATTGGACAGGTTTTAATGACCAACTCTACCGTTGAAGTGGACAGCCTATGGTTCTACGACTCTGGCGGACCTACCTCAAATTATGGTAATAACGAGAATTACACAATTACCTTCAAGCCAAGAAATAACGGTCAAAAGGTAAAGGTTCAATTCATGGAGTTTGATGTGGAGTCGCACTCAACCTGTAGCTATGATTATATGATTGTGTATGATGGTCCCAGCACACAAAGTCCTGAACTTGGTAAATACTGTGGGGATAATATGCCACCAGCATATACTTCGACGAGCGCAAACGGCGAGCTGACATTCAAGTTTGTCTCCGATTTGAACACGGTTGGAACAGGATGGAAGGCAAAGATTACTACTACAGGTAGTATTACCACTTATCCAGTAACTTTCAATGTTAAAAACAATGGTAGTGCAATACCTTGCGCAGCAGTAAGTACTGCAGATGGAATTAAATTTACATCGAGTTCGGGTTCGGTTAATTTCAGTCTACCTAACGGAACATACAGCTACACAGTAAGAGCCAATGGTTATGAACCAGTTTTGGGTTCCACCCAAATTGCCGGCTCCGCTAAAACAATTGATGTTAATTTGACCAAACACGATACCATTCAACTACTGGTGCGTTCTGCCCTTGACCTTGCCGCCATACCGCTAGCCAAAATACTGGTTAACAACCAAACCTACTACACATCGAACCTTGGGATGGCAACCATTTATATCCCTGCTGGGGATTATACGTTTAACCTCACCGCTGATGGTTACTATGCAAAGGATACAATCATAACGGTTCAAGCAGGTGGTGGTAACCACAATATTAACCTTTTGCCGGTTAGCTACAATGTACAGTTTACTATCTCCGATATAAACGGGAACAAAATTCCTAATGCCAAGGTATTTGTTGATACCCTTTTAGGCGAAACCAATAGCGA